>MEEC01000111.1 GCA_001724315.1 Lautropia sp. SCN 70-15
GGCGTTTCCGCGCAGCGACATCGGGTGCCGGCGCCGGGTCTCGGAGTAGCGCTGCACCAGCGTGTCGGTGCGCGCGTTCAGGAAGAGGATCTTGATGTCGTGACCGTGCCGGGCAAGCCCGCCGACCGACTGCTTGAGCCCCTCGACCGAGTCTCCGCTGCGCGCGTCGATCGCCACCGCGAGCCGTTCGTGACCCGCCGCGGCCAGCGAGCCGATCACCTCGTCGAGGAAGCGCACCGGCAGGTTGTCGATGCAGAAGAACCCGTCGTCCTCGAGCACGTTCAGCGCGATGGACTTTCCCGAGCCCGAGATGCCGGTGATCAGAACGAGATGCATGTCCTGATGTTACGGTGAAAGGCCTTCGCCGGGGGCGAATCCACATCGCGCGGGTGCGAATCCGCGCCCGCGCGGGCGATCACCCCTGCGTCTCGATCAGCGCGCGCTGGCGGGCGACGAAGTCGCCGGTGGTGTCGATGCCGCGAAGCTGCAGGATGGTGCTGCGCACCGCCGCCTCGGTCAGCACCGCCAGGTTGCGCCCGGCCGCAACCGGGATCACCATCTTGCGGATCGGCAGGCCGAGAACGTCCTGGGTCAGCGCCTCGAGCGGCATCCGCTGGTATTCGTCCTCGAGCGTGCGGGTGCGCACCAGGTGCACGATCAGGTTGAGCTTCATCTTCCGGCGCACCGCGGTTTCGCCGAAGATCGTGCGGATGTCCAGCAGGCCCAGGCCGCGGACTTCGAGCAGGTTCTGCAGCAGGGGCGGGCAGCGCGCCTCCACGACATGCGGGGCGATCCGGCTGAACTCGACCACGTCGTCGGCCACCAGCCCGTGGCCGCGGCTCACCAGCTCCAGCGCGAGCTCGCTCTTGCCCAGACCCGATTCGCCGGAGATCAGCACCCCCATCCCGAGCACGTCCATGCACACGCCGTGCATCGAGGTGGTCTGGGCTACGGTCTTGGCCAGCGACATGCGCAGGGCCTCTATCACGCGCGCGGCCGGCAGCGGCGTGCCGAGCAGCGGCAGGCCGTCGGCTTCGGCCCGCTGGGACAGCTCCGGGGAGGGGTCGAGGCCGTCGGCCACGATGACCGCGGGCGGGTGTCCGGCCGCCAGCTCGTCGAGGATCGCCCGTCGGCGGGCCGGATCGAGCCGCTGCGTGTAGGCGCGCTCGGCCGAGCCGAAGACGTGGATCCGGTTCGGGTGGATCAGGTTGAGGTAGCCGACCAGGTCGGCTGGCTCGGAAGCTGCGTCGGCCGCGGCCCTGTCGCCGCCGGCGTGGCCGGCCAGCCAGGTGAGCCGTAGCTCGTCGCGGTGCAGGTCGAAGAGCGCGCGGACGGTGAGGTTCATGCGCGCGGCAAACGGTGCGCCCGCGGGCTCAGGCCGCCGGGCGGCAGGGTTCCCAGCTCGAGAGGATCCGGTGCACCTGCGCCGGATCGTCGGCGGTGGCCAGCGACTGGCGGACGGAATCGTCGGACAGCAGTTCGGCGAGCTCGGACAGCAGTTCCAGGTGCTCTTCGGTGGCGTGCTCGGGCACGAGCAGGAAGACCAGCAGCCGGACCGGCTTTCCGTCGGGCGCGTCGAAGGCCAGCGGCTCGGCCACGCGGACCACGGCGGCCACGGCCTCCTTCAGGCCCTTGATGCGGCCGTGCGGGATGGCAACGCCCTCGCCGAGCCCGGTGGAGCCGAGCCGTTCGCGGGCGAAGAGCGAGTCGAACACCTTGCTGCGTTCGATGCCCTGGTTGTTCTCGAAGAGAAGTCCGACCTGCTCGAACAACCGCTTCTTGCTGGTGACCGACAGGTCGATGACCACGTTGGTCGGGGCCAGCAATCTGGAGAGACGATTCATGGCACTGGCGCCCCAGGGGCTTGCCTTGACGCTTTGCAGCATCCGAAATTACCTCAGGGGCAAGTCTCGAGAATGCTGGATTATAAAGGCCGGGCCACGAAAGGGAATGAGGAATTTCCGCATTGCAACAACGGAGTTCCTCGGCCCTTCCGGGGCATCCGGCCAGCGGGTGGCTCGTTTTCGTCGGGTTCCGACAGTTTCGTCAGGTCGGGACGGGCTGATGCTTGAGCGCATCATGCTCGAAACCGACGCGCTTGTCCTTGTATTTGATCACCTGCCGGTCGAGCTTGTCGACCAGCAGGTCGATCGCCGCGTACAGGTTCTCGTCGCTCGCCTCGGCGAAGAGCGCCTTGCCGCGCACTCTCAGATGGATCTCCGCCTTCTGGATCAGCTTGTCGACCGACAGGAACACGTTGACGTCGATGACCTGATCGAAGTGCCTGCGTATCCGGTCCAGCTTCGAGGCGACGTAGTCGCGAAGGGCCGGGCTGACGCTGACGTGATGACCGCTGATGGCGAGATTCATGCATCCTCCTGTGGCCGGCGCCAAGCGATGGGCGCCGCGCGATGGGGTTCACGCGACCCGGCGAGCCGGCGCCCTCGCGGCGCCGCCAGACACCGCGGCGTCTAGAGCGCTCGTCGCTGGGCCACGGCAGGAATCCGCAGTGCCTCGCGGTACTTGGCGACCGTTCGCCGCGCCACCACGAAACCCTGCTCGCCGAGCAGTTCTGCGATGCGGCTGTCCGATAGGGGTCGGGTGGGGTCCTCCGCCGAGACGAGTTGCCTGATCATTTCACGGATCGCCGTGCTGGAGGCCGCGCCGCCGGAGTCGGTCGCCACATGGCTCCCGAAGAAGTACTTGAGCTCGAAGGTGCCTGCCGGCGTGAGCATGTACTTCTGCGTCGTGACCCGGGATACGGTCGATTCGTGCAATCCCAAGGTGTCAGCGATTTCCCGCAGGACCAGCGGGCGCATGGCGACCGGGCCATGCGAAAAGAACGCTCGCTGGCGGTCGACGATCGCCTGCGAGACCCGCAGGATGGTGTCGAACCGCTGCTGGACATTCTTGACCAGCCAGCGCGCTTCCTGCAATCGACCCGACAATTCCGTGTGGCTACCCCTGTTGCGCCTCAGGATGTCGGCGTACATTTCGTTGATTCGGAGCCGCGGCATCACGTCGGGGTTCAGCGACACCGTCCAGCCGCTGCGGCCCTTCTTCACGATCACGTCGGGCACCACGTAGCCGGCCGCCTCCCTCGAGAAGCTCGCGCCGGGGCGCGGGTTCAGCTGCCTGATCAGCGCCTGCGCCTCGCGCAGCGCGTCGTCGTCGCAGCGCAGCGCCCGCTTGATCCGCGGATAGTCCCGCGCGGCCAGCGCATCCAGGTGGTTGGCCACGATCTCGCGCGCGGCCCGCAGTTCAGCCTCGGGCCGGTCGTCGAAGCCGCCCGCGGCCAGTTGCAGCAGCAGGCATTCGCGCAGGTCGCGGGCGCCGATGCCGGCCGGATCGAAGCTCTGCAGCAGGCGCAGCGCCGCGGTGAGTTCCTCGGGCTCCACGTCGAGCTCGGCGGGCAGGGAGGCCGCGATCTCGTCCAGACCGGTTTCGAGCATGCCGTCGCCGTTCAGCTCGTCGATCAGCAGCGTGACCAGGGCCCTGTCGCGCGGCGACACGTGCGTGCCCGCAAGCTGCGACACCAGGTGCTCGCGCAGGCCGATCTCGCCCCCGGCCAGTTGCGGCCAGTCGCGCTCGTCCTCGCCGTCGTCGCTGCGGATCCGGGCGCCGGCCTCGCTGCCCCAGTCCTGCGGCGAGTCGCCGCCGGCGTCGTCCCAGCTGTCGGAGGCTGCATCGCCGGCTTCCCCGCGCTCGCCTGCCGGCGATTCCCCCGATCCCGCCTCGGTGCCCTGCTCGCGCGCATCGCCGCCCGCCAGGCTCGACACCGGCGCCACGCCGTCGAGCCCGCCGTTTGGGGCGATGGCCACGCAGGACTGCAGCGGGTCGTCGAGCCGCTCGAGCAGGGGGTTCTCGGAGAGGATCTGCTCGAGCTCCTGGTTCAGCTCGAGCGTGGACAGCTGCAGCAGCCGGATCGACTGCTGCAGCTGGGGCGTCAGCGCCAGATGCTGGGAAAGCTTGAGCTGAAGAGAGGGTTTCATCGTCGCGGGGGCTGCGGGCGCCTTGCCGGGCGGCCGCCGGGCGGACCCCGCGGCTACATCGAGAAGTGCTCGCCCAGGTAGTAGCGTCGGACGTCCTCGTTCTGGACGACCTCGTCGGGGCGGCCATAAGCAAGAACGGTACCAGCCCTGATGATATACGCGCGATCGCAGATGCCAAGGGTCTCGCGGACGTTGTGGTCCGTAATCAGCACCCCGATTCGCCTTTCCTTGAGAAATCGCACGATTCGCTGGATCTCGATGACCGCGATCGGGTCAACGCCGGCGAAGGGCTCGTCGAGCAGGATGAAGCGGGGCGCGCCCGCCAGCGCCCGCGCGATCTCGACCCGGCGGCGCTCGCCGCCCGACAGCGACTGCGCCGGATTCGAGCGGATGTGCAGGATCTGCAGCTCGGTGAGCAGCGACTCGAGCCGCTGCGCGATCTCGGCGCGCGGCAGGGGCCGGCCATCGGGGCCCTGCTGCAGCTCGAGCACGGCGAGGATGTTCTCCTCCACCGTCATCTTCCGGAAGACCGAGGCCTCCTGCGGGAGGTAGGACACGCCTAGCCGCGCGCGCCGGTGGATCGGCAGCCTGCCGATCGGCTTTTCGTCGAGCTCGATGACGCCCCCGTCGGACGGGACCAGGCCCACGATCATGTAGAAGGTGGTGGTCTTGCCGGCGCCGTTGGGGCCGAGCAGTCCGACCACTTCGCCGCTGTGCACGTCGAGCGACACGTCCTGCACGACCTTGCGGCCGTGGTAGGCCTTCATCAGGTTGCGCACCGCCAGATGGCTGCGCGGCGCGGTGCCGGCCTGCCCGCTGTCCGGCGGCATCAGCGGCTACCCGGCGCCAGCCGGTCGGCCGGTTTCAGCGGCGCGGGCTCGCCGGGCGCTTGCCCGTTCGCGGTCCTGGGCTGGATCACCATGCGCACCCGGCCCGAGGGGTTCTCGGGCGTGGCTTCCTTGCCCGCGGCGCCCTGCACCGAGAACAGCTCGGTGCCGCTTTCGTAGAGGATGTCGTTGCCGTGGATCTCGTCCAGGATCCTGGCGCCGTCGGTGCGCTGCATGCTCGCCTGCTGCTGCAGCCTGACCGTTTCGCGCTTGCCGTCGTAGTCGATCCGCCGACCGCGGCCCTCGATCCACTCGTTCACGCCCTCGCGCTTCTGGCGGAAGGTGGCCGGGGCGCCCCAGGCGGTCGCGTGCTGCCAGCCTTCCTCGTCCTGGCGGACCGTCAGGCGGTCGGCCCTGACCACGATGCTTCCCTTGGTCAGCACGACCCGGCCGGTGAAGGTGCCCACCTGCTTGATGTCGTCGTACTGCATCTGGTCGGACTCGACCGCGAGCGGCTGGTCGCGATCGGCCTTCTCGGCGCGCGCCGGGGCCGCCCAGCCGGAAAGCGTGATCGCCGCGGCGAGGGCCGTGGCGGCCAGGGCGGCGGGGAAGCGGGAGTGGGTCAAGGGCGTCGCAGGTCGGGTCATCGGGTTCTCGGCGCAGGCTGCCAGGTGCCGCGCACCCGCGAATCGACCGTCAGCGAGCGCGCCGAATTATCGAATTCCATGCCGACGCCGGTCAAGGTCGAGCCGCCGCGCTCGATCGTGACGGGCCGGTCGGTCTTCGCGATCTCGGTGTCGCTGTAGATGACCACGTGGTCGGTGCGCACCGTCATGGCCGGGTCGCCGCCGCCGGCCTCGCGAGTCATCACGACGTCGCCGTAGAGGTGGGTCTCGACGCCGTCGGCGCTCGACTTGCCGGTGTCGCCGACCAGGCGCAGCCGCGGCTTCTCGGTGTCCAGGCTGACCACCTCGGGCCGGCTGTACTCGGTGGACAGGTCGTCGGGGTAGTGCACCATGCGCTCGGCCGACAGGCGGAAGGCGGGCTCACCCTGCGCGTTGACCCGGGTGAAGACCAGCTTCTCCACGAAGTAGTCGGGTTCGTGGCGCAGCGCGGTCGACCCGGGCTCGATCGTCATCCGGCGCGACATCTCGGCCAGGTAGTAGCTGCCGGCGGCCAGCGCCGCGAGCAGCAGCAGCGACAGCGTGGCCGCGAAACGGTCCCAGGAACGGGCCTTCATGGCGCCGTCCGCCCGAGCCTGCGCGCCAGCGCCGCCTCGAACTCGCCGCGCGCGCGCAGCACGAACTCGGCGAGCTCGCGGATCGCGCCGTGGCCGGCCGGCACGCTCGACACCCAGTGGGCGTGCTCGCGGACCTCGGGCGCCGCGTCGGCCGGCGCCGCCGCGAAGCCTGCCGAGAGCATCGCCGGCAGGTCGGGCCAGTCGTCGCCCACGAAGCCGGCTTCGGCCGGCGCCAGGCGGTGCTCGTCGCGCAACGCGGCCAGGGCCGAGGCCTTGTCGCCGACGCCCTGCAGCACGTGGTCGAACTTCAGCTCGCGGGCCCGGTGCTCGACGATCGCCGAGCGGCGCGCGGTGATCACCGCCAGCCGGATGCCGGCCTCGCGCAGCAGCGTCAGCCCGAAGCCGTCGCGCACCGAGAAGGACTTCATCGCCTCGCCTTCGGGGCCGATGTTGATGCGCCCGTCGGTCAGCGTGCCGTCGACGTCGAGCGCGAGCAGGCGGATCGCGGCGGCCCGGGCGCGGGCGTCGGAGGGGGTGCGCGGGTCGCCGGACCGTGCCGCTTCGATCATCGCCCGCCGCCCTCAGACGACCCGGGCCGCCAGCAGGTCGTGGATGCCGAGCGCCCCGACCAGCCGGTCGTCGTCGACCACCAGCAGCTGGCTGATCCGGTGCTCTTCCATCAGCCGCACCGCTTCGGCCGCCAGCGCCTGGCTGCCGATCGTGCGCGGCGAACGGGTCATCACCTCGTCCACCGGCAGGCCCTGCACCTCGCGCCCCTGCTCGAGCAGGCGCCTGAGGTCGCCGTCGGTGAAGATGCCGGCCATCCGGCCGTCGGGGCCGACCACCGCGGTCATGCCCATCCGCTTGCGGGTGATCTCGAGGATCGCGTCGACCAGCCGCGATCCGGTGGGCACTTGCGGCAGCGCCGCGCCGGTGCGCATGACGTCGGCCACGCGGGTCAGCAGCCGGCGGCCCAGTGCGCCGCCCGGATGCGAGCGCGCGAAGTCCATCGGCCCGAATCCGCGCGCGTCGAGCAGCGCCACCGCCAGCGCGTCGCCCAGCGCCAGCGCGGCGGTGGTGCTCGCGGTGGGCGCCAGGTTGAGCGGGCAGGCCTCGCGCTCGACGCCGGCATCCAGGTGCACGTCGGCCAGCCTGGCCAGCGCCGAGTCCGGATTGCCGGTGACGGCCACGAGCTTCGCCCCCTGCCGCTTGACGATCGGGACGATGGTCAGCAGCTCCTCGGTGGTCCCGGAATTCGACATCGCGATGAAGACGTCGTCGCGGGTGACCATGCCGAGATCGCCGTGACTGGCCTCGGCCGGGTGGACGAAGAACGCCGGGGTGCCGGTCGAGGCCAGCGTGGCGGCGGTCTTGCGAGCCACGTGCCCGGATTTCCCCATTCCGCTGACGACCACGCGCCCGGGGCAGGCCAGGATCAGCGCGCAGGCTCTGGCGAACGGCTCGCCGACTCTTTCGGCCAGCCGCGCGACGGCCTCGGCCTCGATCCGCAGCACCTCGCGGGCCTGCGCGATCAGCCGCTGCGGGCTCGCGACGATCTCGTTCATGGAGCCGAGTATATGCGCAGTGCGAACGGGCCCCGGAGGGCAGGCGCGGTTCGGTGCATCACGGGCCTTCGGGAGCCTGTCGTTGCCGAAGGTTTAGAATGCCGGGTTCGACTTTGCCAGGATTCCCAGTCTTGAGCCGCGATTTCCTCGTACTCGACCGGATCCGCTTCGGCTACCGCGAACGCGAGATCCTGAAAGACATCTCGCTGCGCTTCGAGCGCGGCAAGGTGGTCGCGCTGATCGGCGGATCCGGCTGCGGCAAGACCACGATCCTGAGGCTGATCGGGGGGCAGTTGCGCCCGCAGCAGGGAAGCGTGAGCTTCGACGGACAGGATGTCCACAAGCTCGACCGCGAGGGCCTGTTCGCGCTGCGCAAGCGCATGGGCATGCTGTACCAGTTCGGCGCGCTGTTCACCGACCTCACCGCCTTCGAGAACGTGGCCTTCCCGCTGCGCGAGCATACCGACCTGACCGACTCGATGATCCGCGACCTGGTGCTGATGAAGCTCGAGGCGGTCGGCCTGCGCGGCGCGGCGCAGTTCGGGATCTCGCAGCTCTCGGGCGGCATGGCGCGGCGGGGGGGGC
>MEEC01000112.1 GCA_001724315.1 Lautropia sp. SCN 70-15
CCGGCAAGGAGCTCGCCGCGCACGCGATCCACGTGTTGAGCAAGCGGCGCGACGAATCGATGGTGATGGTGAACGCTGCCGCGATGCCCGCCACGCTCGTCGAGAGCGAGTTGTTCGGATACGAGCCCGGCGCGTTCACCGGCGCCGAGCGGAAGGGCCGCCGGGGAAAGTTCGAGCAGGCCGACAAGGGCACGCTCTTCTTCGACGAGATCGGCGACATGCCGATCGAGATCCAGGTGAAGCTCCTGAGGGTGCTGCAGGACGGTTCGTTCGAGCGGGTCGGCGGAGACAAGCCGCGCGTTTCCGACTTTCGCCTGATTTCCGCAAGCAATCGCGACTTCCAGTCTATGATCGACGCCGGAAGCTTTCGCCTGGACCTCTTCTACCGGATCAGCGCGGTAACCTTGCAGATGCCGCCCCTGCGAGACCGGCTGGACGACATCGAGCTGCTCGCGAACCAGGCGCTGTACGACTTCGCGATCCGGCATTCGACCAAGCAGAAGACGCTCGCCCCCGACGTGGTTCCCTTCCTGCAGCACCAGAAGTGGCCTGGCAACGTGCGCCAGCTGATGCATGCGGTCGAGAGCGCTGCGATCTTCGCCGACTCCGACGTCGTGACGATCGACGATTTCCAGTTCCGGGGGGCGAGTCACGAGCTGCCCGTCGCATCCTCCGCCGGAGTGCACCCCGCGGACGAGGCACCGCCGATCAATAGCGGATCCTCCGTTCGGGAAGCCGTCGGGCAGGTCGAGGAGCAACTGATCCGTGACGCGATGCAGCGCTTTCGCGGAAACAAGAAGCGCGTGGCCACCGAATTGGGGATATCGCGCTCGTACCTGTACAAGCGCCTGGCCGCCATGGGGCTGGATTGAAGCGCTAGCGGGCCAGCATCGCCCTCAGCCCCGCCAGCTTCGCCTTCGCCGCGTCCGCGCTGACCGTGGCGCCGGCCTTGGGCTGCGCGTCGAGCTGCATCTCGGTCAGGAAGCGCGAGGGCACCTGCGGGTACTTCTCGCGGCCGCGCTTGCGCTCGCGGCACCAGGTGAGGGTGAGGCTGCGCTGGGCGCGGGTCACCGCCACGTACATCAGGCGGCGCTCTTCCTCGATGCGGGCGGCCTCGCGGCCGGGCCGGCCCTTGCCCTCGCCGGGCTCGTCGGCGCCGGCCTCTTCGGTCTCTTCGCGCGCCAGCCCGCCGTGGTGCGGCAGCAGCCCTTCCTCGCAGCCCACGATGAACACGTGCGGAAACTCCAGGCCCTTGGACGCGTGGATGGTCGTGAGGCGCACCGCGTCGGCATCGGCGTCCTTGCGGTCGAGCTGCGACAGCAGGCTCACGGTCTGGGCCAGTTGCAGCAGCGTCGAGCCCTCTTCCTCGGCGCGCTTCTTGAGCCAGTCGACGAAGTCGCTCACGTTCTGCCAGCGCCCCGCGGCGACCTTGTCGTCGGCGGTGGCGAACAGGTGGCCGCGATAGTCGATGGCCGACAGCAGGTCGTCGAGCACCTGCGCGGCCGGCTCGCGCTGCGCGCGCCAGGCGATCCGGTTCACGAACTCGCCGAACTCGCGCAAGGGCTCGAGCTGGCGCGGGGCGATCCGCTGCTCGCAGCCCAGCTCGAACATCGTGGCGAACATCGACTGGTGACGCTCGCCCGCGTAGGTGCCCAACGCGGTGAGCGTGGTGGTGCCCACGCCGCGCTTGGGCGTGGTGACCGCGCGGATGAAGGCGGGATCGTCGTCGTCGTTGGCCAGCAGCCGCAGGTAGGCGAGCAGGTCGCGGATCTCGGCGCGCTCGAAGAAGGACTGGCCGCCCGACAGCACGTAGGGAATCTTCTCCTTGCGCAGCGCCTGCTCGACGATCCGCGCCTGGTGGTTGCCGCGGTACAGGATCGCGTAGTCGGCGAACTTGCCGCGCCGCTCGAACTTGTGCGCCTGCAGCCGCGAGACCACGGATTCGGCCTCGGCCTCGTCGCTGTCGCAGGGCACCACGATCACCGGGTCGCCCGGGCCGTGCTCGGACCACAGCTTCTTCTCGTGCAGCTTGGGGTTGTGCGCGATCAGCCGGTTGGCCGCGGTCAGGATGTTCACGCTCGAGCGGTAGTTCTGCTCGAGCTTGATCACCTTCAGGTTCGGGAAGTCGGTGGACAGCCGGTTCAGGTTCTCCAGCGTGGCGCCGCGCCAGCCGTAGATCGACTGGTCGTCGTCGCCCACCGCGGTAAAGGCGGCGCGCGGGCCCACCAACATCTTGAGCAGCTCGTACTGGCAGGCGTTGGTGTCCTGGTATTCGTCGACCAGCAGGTAGCGCAGCTTCTCGCGCCAGGCGCGGGCGACCTCGTCGTGCTCGCGCAGCAGCCTGACCGGCAGGCCGATCAGGTCGTCGAAGTCCACCGCCTGATAGGCGACCAGCGTGGCGGCGTAGTCGCGGTAGGCGCGCGCGACCTGGTGCTCGAGCTCGTCGGCGGCGTTCGCGGCGGCGGTGTCGGGGTCGACCAGCGCGTTCTTCCACAGCGAGATCCGGTGCTGGGCGTTGCGCGCGACCTTGCGGTCGGTGGTGCCCAGCGCGGTCTGAAGAATCCCGGCCGCGTCGTCGGAGTCGAGGATGGAGAAGTTGCGCTTGAGGCCCAGCGCCTGGCCGTCGCGGCGCAGCATCTGCACGCCCAGCGAGTGGAAGGTGCTGACCAGCGGCCGCTCGGCCTCGGGCAGCTTCACCATCTTGCCGAGGCGCTCGGCCATCTCCTGCGCGGCCTTGTTGGTGAAGGTGATCGCGCCGATCGCCCGCGAGGGAAAGCCGGCCTCGATCAGCCGCACGATCTTCTGGGTGATCACGCGCGTCTTGCCGCTGCCCGCGCCGGCGATCACCAGGCAGGGGCCATCGAGGTAGCGGATCGCTTCGCGCTGGGCGGGATTGAGCTGGGCGGACATCGGGTGCTGCAGGAAGGGGACGGATTCTAACCCGGCGTCCGCATTGGCCGACCCGATTGCTGCGGTGTCCTGCGCCTGCCGGACTGCGGCGGTTATCTTGGATTCGCCCTGACCGACGGGAGCCGCCCTTGAGCGCAGCGAAGACGATCCGCAAGCGAGAGCCCCTCGATGCCGGCGCCGCGAGGCCGACCACGGCCGCAGCCGCGCTGCTCGTCGCCTACGTGGCCATCGCGGCACTGCCGGTCGCGCTGGCCTGGGCCCGCGGGCTGCCGCCCCGGCCCTGGCTCGACGAGCTGTCGTCCGCGCTGGCAATGACCAGCCTGATGGTCCTGGCGGTGGAGTTCGCACTGTCGGGCCGGATCAGGACCGTGTCGTCGCCGGTGGGAATCGATGCGGCGATGCGGATGCACCAGCTCCTGGCCCGCCCGGCGCTGCTCTACCTGCTCGTCCATCCGATGATGTACACGCTGCCGCTGGTCGATCGGCCCTGGGACGACACGCGTGCCGAGACCCTCGCGCTGACGCCGGCCGCCACGCTCACCGGGCTGGCGGCCTGGGTGCTGCTGATGCTGCTGGTGCCGGCCGCGATCTTCCGGGATCGAATTCCGTACCGCTACGAGACCTGGCGACTTTCGCACGCGCTGGGCGCGGCGGCGCTGATGGCGCTGGGCATCCACCATGCGCTGGACGCAGGCCGGTATTCGGGCGCGGCCCCGCTGTCCTGGCTGTGGGGGCTGGCGGCGGCGCTTTGCGCGCTGGCGCTGGCCAACGTGTGGCTGTTCCGGCCGATCGCGATGTCGCGCCGGCCCTGGCGGGTCACCCGGCTCGAGCGGATCGCGCCGCGCACCTGGACGCTGGCGTTGCGGGCCGACGGCCACGACGGCGGCAGCTTCCACGCCGGGCAGTTCGCCTGGATCAAGACGGGCAGCGCCTGGCGGCTGTCCGACCACCCCTTCTCGATTGCGTCGGCCCCAGGCCGCCTGCCGGAGATCGAGTTCCTGATCAAGGAAGCCGGAGACTTCACCGGCGCGCTGCCCGGCACGGTCGCGCCGGGCGCGCGGGTCTTCCTCGACGCGCCCTACGGCAACTTCACGCTGGAGGGCCGTGACGGCGAAGGACTGATGCTGATCGCCGGCGGCGTGGGCCTGGCCCCGGTGATGTCGCTGCTGCGCGAACTGGCCGCGCGCGGCGAGCGCCGGCCCGTCGTGCTGGCGGTGGGCAACCGCATTGCCGAACAGATCGTCTTCGCGGACGAACTGCGCGAGATGGCCGGCCGGCTGGACCTGACCGTGCATCAGGTGCTCGGCGAGCCGCCGCCCGGCTGGCCGGGCCTCGTCGGCCAGCTCGACCCCGACACGCTGCGCCCGCTCCTGCCCGTGCCGGCGCCCGAGCGCTGGCTCTACTTCGTGTGCGGACCCACGCCGATGATCGATTCTGTCGAGGACGCGCTCGATCGCGCGGGCGTGCCGCTCGAGCAGATCGTGGCCGAGCGCTTCCGCTATGACGGTGGCAGGCCCGGGCGGCGCGAGCGCAGAATGATGGCGCTATTCGCCGCGGTGGCGGCGGCCAACCTGCTGGTCGCGCTCGCCTTCGCGCTCAGGAGTTGACGATGACCGAACTCGAAGCCCTGCAGAAGCGACTGGAGCCGCTCTTCCCCGGCCTGATGGGCGTGAAGCTGGTGGAGGTGTCGCCCGACCGGGTGGTGGCCACGATGGCGGTGCGGCCCGACCTGTGCACCGCGGGCGGCATCCTGCACGGGGGCGCCTGCATGGCCTTCGCCGACACGCTGGGCGCGGTCGGCACGGTGGTCAACCTGCCGCCGGGCGCGCGCACGACGACCACCGACTCGAGCACCAAGTTCATCGCCGGCGCGCCGGTGGGCAGCACGGTGACCGGCGAGTCGACCGCCTTTCACAAGGGGCGCAGCACGATGGTCTGGCAGACGCTGGTCAGGAACGAGGCGGGCAAGCTCTGCGCGGTGGTCACGCAGACGCAGCTTGTGATGGTGGACAGGTAGTTGCGCCTACCGCCCGGTGAACCGCGGCGCCCGCTTCTCCAGGTAGTGCGCCACGCCCTCCTTGAAGTCGTCGCTCCTGAAGCTCTTCAGCATCTCGACGTTGCCGACCTCGATCGCCTCGCCCAGCGTCTGGAACTGGGCTTCCCAGATCTGGCGCTTCATCACCGCCACCGAGCGCGGCGACACGCCTTCGACGATTGCGCGCAGGTACTCGCGCGTGGCGGGCATCAGCTCGGCATCGGGCAGCACGCACTGCACCAGGCCCAGGCGCTGCGCCTCGTCGGCGCCCACCTTGCGCGCCGAGTAGAGCAGGTCCGCCGCCTGCGGCAGGCCGATCAGCCTGGGCAGCAGCCAGCTGATGCCGTGCTCGGCGATCAGGCCGCGCTGCGCGAAGGCGGTGGTGAACATCGCGCCCTGCGCGGCGAAGCGCATGTCGCAGTACAGCGCGATCACCAGCCCCAGTCCGGCGCAGGGGCCGTTGATCGCGCCCACGATCGGCTTGGGAATCGACGGGAACCAGCTGTAGGTCTTGCCGAAGTCGGGCAGCGTGCTGCCTTGCGGCGGCACCGCGCTGGCCGCGGGCTCCGCCGACACGCGCTCGGCGCCCTTCTCCTGGATGTCGGACAGCAGGCCCATGTCGGCGCCGGCGCAGAAGCCGCGGCCGGCGCCGGTGAGCACGATCGCGCGGACCGCGTCGTCGGCGGCCGCGCGGTGCATCGCGTCGTGCACCTCGGCCTGCATCGCGCGGGTCCAGGCGTTGAGCTTGTCGGGCCGGTTCAGCGTGACGGTGGCGATGCCGTCGGCCACGTCGTAGAGGATGGCTTCGTAGGTCATGGCGGCTCGCTTGTTGTGGGCGCGGCTACTATATTGCACGAGCTCGCGAGCCGGCCGCTTCGAATCGATCGAGCGTGCCAGGCCGGAGACGACCCGAACAGGAGACACGAACCGATGAACCGCCCCGCCACCGGGCGCCTGCACGACAGGGCCTGGCCCAAGCGCGTGCCGCACGACATTCCCCGCCTCGAAACCACGCTCTGGGAGAACCTGGAGATCTCGGCGCGCCGTTATCCGGACAAGCCTGCGCTGATCTTCTTCGGACGCCGGATCTCCTACGCGGAGCTGAAGGCGATGGTCGACCGGCTGGCGGGCTGGCTCGAGCGCGACGCCGGCGTGAAGCACGGCGACCGGGTCGTGCTGATGCTGCAGAACTCGCCGCAGTTCGCGATCGGCTTCTACGCGATCATGCGGGTGGGGGCCGCCGTGGTGCCGGCCAACCCGATGAGCCGCGCCGACGAGCTGTCGCACTACATCGCCGACTCGGGCGCGAAAGTGGCGATCTGCGCCGGCGACCTGGCGCCGCACGTGATCCGCGGCAGCGAGCAGCTCGACGAGGGCCAGCGCCTGCGGCACCTGCTGGTGGCCCGCTACGCCGACCTGATGCCCGCCGAGCCCGAGCCCGAGGACCGCCCGCCCGAGGCCTGGAACGACTGGCTGGCCGCCGACCCCGACCTGCCCGCATGGGGCGCGCGCTGGGCCGATGCGATGGCGCTCGCGCGCGAGCCCGGCCCCTACGCCGGCAAGCCCGACGACCTGGTCGCGCTCGGCTACACCTCGGGCACCACCGGCAGGCCCAAGGGCTGCATGCACACCCACCGCACGATCGGCCACAACACGGTGGCCGGCGCGCTGTGGAGCCACGCCAGCGCGGCCGACGTGGGCTTCGGCGTGGTGCCGATGTTCCACATCACCGGCATGCAGTACTCGATGCACGTGCCGATCTGGCTGGGTTCCACCAACGTGGTGCTGCCGCGCTGGGACCGCGAGCTGGCCGGGCGCATCATCTCGCGCTACCGGGTGACCACCTGGACCAACATCCCGACGATGATCATCGACCTGCTGGGCAGCCCGAACATCGCGAGCTTCGACCTGAGCAGCCTGGAGCAGATCGGCGGCGGCGGCGCGGCCATGCCGCAAGCGGTGGCCGAGAAGCTCGAGAAGCAGTTCGGCCTGCGCTACATGGAAGGCTACGGGCTCACCGAGACCGCCGCGCCGACCCACTCGAACCCGTCGCAGGCGCCCAAGCTCCAGTGCCTGGGCATTCCCTTCGTGGGGGTGGATTCGCGGATCGTGGACCCCACGACCCTGAAGGAGCTGCCGCAGGGCGAGACCGGCGAGATCGTGGTGAACGGCCCGCAGGTCTTCGTGGGCTACTGGGAGCGGCCGGCCGAGACCGAGGCCGCCTTCTTCGAGCTCGACGGCAAGCGCTTCTTCCGCACCGGCGACCTGGGCCGCGTCGACGAGGACGGCTACTACTTCATCACCGACCGGCTCAAGCGGATGATCAACGCGAGCGGCTACAAGGTGTGGCCGGCCGAGGTCGAGACGATGCTGTTCCGCCACCCCGCGGTGCAGGAGGCCTGCGTGATCGCCGCGCGCGACCCCTACCGCGGCGAAACGGTGAAGGCGGTGATCGTGCTGCGCCACGAGGCGCGCGGACGCACCACCGCCGACGACATCCGCAGCTGGGCGCGCGAGCAGATGGCCGCCTACAAGGTGCCGCAATACGTGGAGTTCGTCGACGCGCTGCCCAAGTCGGGCTCGGGCAAGGTGATGTGGCGGCTGCTGCAGGAGAAGGAACAGGCATGAGAAAACGAAGCCCCGCGGCAGACCCGCCCGAGACCCCGCGCGCCGACGCCGACAGCGCGCAGGACCGGCTGGCCGTGCTGATCGACGCCGACAACGCGCACGCGGCGGTGGTCGACGGCCTGCTCGCCGAGATCGCCCGCTACGGCGTGGCGAGCGTCAAGCGGATCTACGGCGACTGGACCCAGCCGCAGCTGGGCAGCTGGAAGAAGGTGCTGCTCGAGCACTCGATCGTGCCGGTGCAGCAGTTCGCCTACACCAAGGGCAAGAACGCCACCGACAGCGCGCTGATCATCGACGCGATGGACCTGATGTACACGCGGCGCTTCGACGGCTTCTGCCTGGTGTCGAGCGACAGCGACTTCACGCGGCTGGCCTCGCGGCTGCGCGAGGAAGGACTGCTGGTCTACGGCTTCGGCGAGCGCAAGACGCCCTCGCCCTTCGTGTCGGCCTGCGATCGCTTCGTCTACACCGAGGTGCTGCGCAAGAGCGGCGCGGGCGGCGGCAAGGCTGCGCCCGCGGCCGCGGGCCCGGCACCCGCGGGGCCGGCGCAGGCGGGCACCGAGCCGAAGCGGGCGGCGGGCGAGCGCCCGGCCGCCGCGGCGAAGCCGGCCGGCCAGACGGGCGCGCCAACTCCCGCCNGGCGGGCGCGCCAACTCCCGCCCGAGAAGAGGCCCGGGAGGAGGTGCGCGAAGACACCCGCGAGGACTCGCGAGACGAGGCTGCCGAGACACCGCGAGCGCCGGTCGACACGATCGCCGACGCGATCGACGCGGTGTCCGACGAGACCGGCTGGGCAGCGCTGGGCGCGGTGGGCCGAACCATCACCAAGCTCAAGCCCGACTTCGACGCCCGCCTGTATGGCCACCGCAAGTTCAGCGACCTGGTGCGCTCGATGACCGAGCGCTTCGAGCTCGAGGAGCGCACGACCGGCACCGGCAAGTCGCTCTTCGTCCGGCTCGCGCCCCGATCGGGCGCGAAGGCGGGCACCGAGGGCGGAACGAAATCGGGCGGCCGATCGGGCACGAAGGCTGAAACGAAGACCCGCGGCGGCAAGGCGCCGCGCAAGCGCAAGGAGCAATGAAGATGGCGAGCTACGGTTTCGACACCACCCTGTCCCTGCCCTTCGACGAGGCGGTGGGCAAGGTCACCGAGGCGCTGAAGGCCGAGGGCTTCGGCGTGCTCTCCGACATCGACGTGAGCGCGACGCTGAAGGCCAAGCTCGGCGTGGACACGCCGGCCTACCGCATCCTCGGCGCCTGCAACCCCCAGTTCGCGCATCGGGCGCTGTCGGCCGAGCCGGACA
>MEEC01000113.1 GCA_001724315.1 Lautropia sp. SCN 70-15
TGGCGCACCGGCCAGTGGTGCTGGCGGCCAGCACGCGAGACGGCGAGGAAGCCTTGATCCTCGACGCCTGGCAGGCCTGGCGGGCGCGGCAGGCGTCGGAAGACGATCCGTCAGCGGTCCGGCCGCGGGCCGAGATGCGCTGGCCGCCGCTGCTGGCGATCGTGCCGCGTCACCCCCAGCGTTTCGACGAGGTGGCCCGCGAGATCGAGGGCCGCGGCCTGCGAATGGTCCGCCGAAGCAGCTGGGGCGGCGCCGAACCGCCCGAAGCCGATCGCGAGGCCGAGGTGGTGCTCGGCGACTCGATGGGCGAGATGTTCGCCTACTATGCGCTGGCCGACGTGGCGATCATCGGCGGCTCGCTGCTGCCCTTCGGCGGGCAGAACCTGATCGAGGCCTGTGCGGCGGGAGTGCCGGTGGTCGTCGGCCCGCACACCTTCAACTTCGAGGCCGCGGCCGAGCAGGCCATCGTCGAGAACGCGGCGCTGCGCGCGCCGGATGCGGCCGCCGCGCTGCGCGAGGCGCTGGAGATCGTGGCCGACCCGCTGCGGCGGCAGTCGCTCGGCGAGCACGCGCTGGCGTTCGCCGCGCGCCACCGTGGCGCGACGGCGCGCACGGTGGAGGCGCTGGCGCCGCTGATCAGCGGCGAGCGGGAGCGGTAGTCGCGGGGGGGCCCCCGGTCGCGGGGGCGCCGGTCGCGGGCCGGGTGGGCGAGGCAGGCTGCATCGATCCTGTCGGCTGCGACGCCCCGGTGCGCGTATCCGGCGGGGGTACCGTCGACGGATCGACCAGCAGGGCGTTGACCGCGCGCAGGTCGTCCTCGGACAGGGTGCCCGCGGTGGACTTGAGCCGCAGGCCGTTGATCAGGACGTCGTAGCGGGCCCGCGCCAGGTCGCGCCGCGTGGTGAAGAGCTGCTGCTGCGCGTTCAGCACGTCGATGTTGATCCGCACACCGACCTGGTAGCCGAGCAGGTTCGAGTCGAGCGCCAGCCGGCTGGAACGTTCGGCCGCTTCGAGCGCGCGCACCTGCCCGAGCCCGCTGTTGAGCCCAAGGAAGGACTGACGGGCGCCTTGCTCGGCAGCGCGGCGCGCGGTTTCCAGGTCGGACAGCGACCGCTCGTGGTTGGCCGCCGCCTCGCGCACCCGGGCGTCGATGCCGCCGCCGGTGTAGAGCGGGATGGCCAGCTGCAGGCCCACCGCCGCGTTGTTCGACTGGATTCCGACGAAGTTGGCCTGAGAGTTTCGCGAGTGCGAAAGCGAGCCCACCACATCGACGGTCGGGCTCTTCGCATAGCGCTGCCGGTCGATCTCGCGGCGCGCGATCTCCGCGCCCAGCTCGGCCTGCCTGACCTGCCAGGCGTCGCGTCGGGCACTGTCGAGCCAGTCGCGCTCGCGCGCGGGTTGCGGGCCCTGCAGCTCCACGCCGGGGCGCAGCACGTCGAGCTCGCCGGTGGGCCGGCCCACTAACTGGTCGAGCGCCGCCCGGCGCACCTCGAGCTCGTTCTGCGCGGCGAGCTCCTGCGCGACCGCGAGGTCGAATCGGGCCTGGGCTTCCTGCTGGTCGGTGATCGTGGCGGTGCCGACCTCGAAGTTGCGCTTGGCCGACGCCAGCTGCTCGCTGATCGCGCGCTTCTGCGCCTGGATCGTGGTCACGTTGTCCTGCGCGGCCAGCACGTCGAAGTAGGCCTGCGCTACCCGCACGATCAGGTCCTGCTGCGCCTGCGCGAACCGGGCTTCGCCCAGCGTGGCCTGCAGCTTGCTCTGCTCGACCGCCTCCATGTTCTGCAGCCGGTAGAGCGGGTAGCTGAGCTGGATGCCGTAGAACTGGCTGGTGAAGTCGCGAGAGGGCGCGACGTTGGTGTCGGCGAAGTTCCGGCTGACCGACGCGCTGGCGCCGACCTGCGGCAGCAGCCCGGCCTGCGCCTGCGGCACCAGCTCGCGCGTGGCCGCCAGTTGCGCCCGGGCGCTGGCCACCTGCGAGTCGTTGCTCAGCGCGTCGCGCCAGGCCTGCAGCAGGTCGACGGCGAACGCGGGCGCCGACAGCGCCAGGCCGACAGCGGCGGCGCAGGTCCTGAGGAGAAGGGACTGGGTCATCGGGGACTCCGGGACATCCTGGGTATCTGGGTATCGGCAGGCATCGCGCCGGCGGCAGCGGCCGGTCGGGTCAGTACCGAGCGCAGGCCGGATCCACCAGCCTGGCCCAGGCGTCGATGCCGCCGACCAGGTTGTAGACCTCGCGCGCGCCTCGGTGCTCGAGGAACATCGCCACCTGCATGCTGCGCATGCCGTGATGACAGTAGCAGACGATGGGGCGGTCCGCGTCGACCAGCTCGTGCAGCCGCGTGGGGATCTTCTGCATCGGGATGTGCAGGCTGCCGGGGATCCGGCCGATCTGCACCTCCCAGTCTTCGCGAACGTCGAGCACCAGCGGGGTCTTCACCGGCGGATGCTGCGCGCCGACCGGGGTGTGCTCGTGGGCGCCCGGCGCGTGGAAACCGATGTCGGCGTCGGGCGCATCCGGCCGGGTGCCGGCCTGCGCCGCCCGGGTCGAATCCGCATTCGCGGCTTCGAGCCAGTTGGCGAGCTGGGCGGGCTGGATCTGGTGCATGGCTCGGGTTCCGGAGGGCGACGGGCGTGTCAGAAGCGGAAGCTTTCCTTCCGGGGGAAGCCGACCAGCGGGGTAGCCACCGTGTCGAACAGGCTCTCGGTGGCGAACTCGCGCTCGCCCACCCGGGTGACCAGCTGCGCCACCATCATCGGCAGCGCGCCGACGATCGCGACCAGCCTGCCGCCCACGTTCAGCTGCTGCAGCAGCGAGTCGGGAACGAAGGGAACCGAGCCCGACAGCAGGATGACGTCCCAGCGCGATTCGGCGGCCGCTTCCAGGCCATTGCGCGCCTCGACCGTGGCGTTGGCGATGGTCGCGCGCGACAGGTTCTCGGTCGCGAATCGGGCGAGCTCGGGGCGGATCTCGCAGCTGACCACGCGACGGGCGCGGTGCGCGAGCAGTGCCGCCATGTAGCCCGAACCGGCGCCGATCTCCAGCACGGTTTCGTGGCGTCGCACCGCGGCGGCCTGCAGCAGCCGAGCCTCGACCCTGGGCGCCAGCATCACTTCGCCGGTGGGTTTGCCATCGAGAGTCAGCGGGATCTCCATGTCGGTGAAGGCCAGCTGCCGCCAGGCGGGCGGAACGAAGTCCTCGCGCCGGACGACGAAGAGCAGGTCCAGCACATCCTGGTCGAGCACCTCCCAGGGGCGAATCTGCTGTTCGACCATGTTGAAGCGGGCGCGTTCGATGTCCATCGCAGGTTCCGGAAGATCGTCGAAGAGGGGATAAAGGGGGATTCTAGCCAAGGAGGGGCGCCGGGCGGTCGCGCGGCGCGAGGGCGGCGAGCACCGAACGCAGGTGCGCGTCAAGGAATCGGTCGATCGGCACCTCGAAACCGGGCGGGCAGCAGGGCTGGATCGAGCGCTCCCAGATCGCCTTCATGACCAGTGGCGACATCCACAGGTGCACCGTGGCTTCCACGTCGACCTGCGCGAACTCGCCCCGGCCGATCCCTCGCTCGATGATCGCGCGCAGCAGCTTCGCGTTGGGAAGCACGACCTCTTGCTGGAAGAAGAGGGCCAGCTCGGGGAAGTTGCCGGCCTCGCCGACGACCAGCTTGGCGATGCCGGCGAGCTTGGTGGCGCCGAAGCGGGTCCACCACCCTTCGAAGAACGCGCGCAGAAGTTCCGCGCTGCCCGACTGCCAGGCAGCCACCTCGCGCTCGAAGGACTCGATCAGCGGCACGATGTTCTGCCGGACCACCGCCTTGAACAGGTCTTCCTTGCTGGCGTAGTAGAGGTAGAGCGTGCCCTTGCTGACGCCGGCGCGCGCGGCGACTCCGTCGAGCCGGGTCGCGGCGAAGCCGCGCTCCACGAACAGGTCGAGCGCGGCATCGAGGAGCTCGCCGGGGCGCGCCTCCTTGCGGCGCTCCCAGCGCGGGGAACGGGACGATACGGCAGCCATCGGCGGGTCGGGCGGACCTAAATGACCATTGGGTCAGCAAATTTTACCGCACCAGCCTGTCGCGCGTCTCTGGGGAGGGCCGCGCGGGCTGCGCCCCGGCGACGCCCTCCCGCTCGCGCAGGTCCGTTCAGGCCTCGAGCCGCAGCTCCGGGCAGAAGTGAAGGGGCTCGCCGCCGTCGATGCGCCCGAAGCGATGCGTCTCGCGGTTCCAGACCAGGATCTCCGACGAGCCGATGTGATAGACCCAGCCGTGCAGCCGCAGCTTGCCCTTGGCCAGTCGCGCGGCCACCGGGGGGAGCGTGCGCAGGTTGGCCATCTGCGTGAGCACGTGCACCTGGGTCATCGCTTCGGTGCGCTCGCGCTCGGGGAGGTCGGCGAAGTTCTCGGCCACGATCGCCCGCGTGGGCTCGGCCAGCGACAGCCATTGCCGAACCGCCGGCATCTGCTCGAGCGCCTCGGGGTTCATCAGGCCGCGGATCGCGCCGCAGTGCGAATGCCCGCAGACGATGATGTCCTCCACGCCCAGCGCCACCACCGCGAACTCCACCGTGGCCTCGGCGCCGCCCTTGGCCGCGCCGTAGGGCGGCACGATGTGCCCGGCGTTGCGCATGATGAACAGGTCGCCCGGATTCGTGTCGGTGATCAGGAAGGGATTGATCCGCGAGTCGGAGCAGGTGACGAACAGCGCCTTCGGCGCCTGGCCGGCCGCCAGGCTGCCGAAGAACTCGCGCGCCTCGGGCGCGATCGCCTGCTGGAAATGGCTGGCACCCTCGACGATGTCGCGCAGCGGGTTGATGCCCTCGCACACGGGGCGCATGCGCATGCCGGTCGGCATGTCACTGCACCAGCGGCGAAGGGCTGTCGCTGGCCAGCCGCTGCAGGTACTGGCGGCAGGCGGTCAGCCAGGCGTCGGTGGCCAGGTCGCGCTCGACGGCTTCGCGGCAGGCCTCGAAGTCCGGCGCCTCGCCCTCGTCGATCTGGTCGACCCGCACGATGTGGAAGCCGAATCGGGTGGCAAGCAGCAGCGGCAGCAGGCCCGGCTCGCGCGCTTCGAACACCGCCTGCTCGAACTCGGGAACGGTCTGCCCGCGCTCGAGGGCGCCCAGGCCGCCCCCCTCGGCGCCGCTCGGGCAGTTGGACTCCTCGCGGGCCAGCGCCTCGAAGCGCGCGGGATCGGCGAGCACCTCCTTCAGCCGGCGCTCGGCATGCTCGCGCAGCGCGCCCACCGGCACGCGCGGCGTGACGCCGTACAGCACGTGCGAGACCACCCGGCGCGCGCCGACGCGGTAGTTCTCGGCGTGCGCGTCGAACCAGCGCCGCGCCTCGTGCTCGCCCGGGGTCTTCCAGGGCACCTCGTGCTCGAGCACGCGCAGCAGCAGCGCCTGCTCGGCGTCGGGCGAGGCGAAGACCACGGTGTCCGGGTCGGCGCCGTCTTCCAGCCAGCCGAGCTCGGCAGCGCGGGCGAGCAGCGCGGCGCGGCTCTGCTCGAAGCCGGGCAAAGCGGATTCGTCGGGGCTCATCGTTGCGATTCCTGTGATGGCTGCGTGCGTGTCGGCTGGGTCGGCGACGGTTGCTTCGACGGCATCAGCGCGCCGCGCCGCGGCGCCGCACGATCTGATAGGGCCGGATCACGTAGGCCACCGACGCGAATCCGCTCCAGACATGGACCAGGCGCGAGAACGGGAACAGGATGAACAGCGTCATGCCGAAGAACAGGTGGATCTTGTAGATCAGCGGCACGTTCACGATGAAGCCCGCCGCGTCGCCGCGGAAGGTGAGCAGGTGCTGGGCCCAGTGAGACAGCGCCACCATCACGCTGCCGTCGAGGTGCGACAGCGACGCGACGATGCTGATCAGGCCGAGCAGCAGCGTGATCAGGATCCAGTACAGGATCACGAAGTCCATCGTGCGCGAGTTGGCGCGCACCCGCGGTTCGCTGTGCCGGCGGTGCAGCAGCAGCGCGATGCCGATCAGGCACAGCGTGCCCGCGAAGCCGCCCGCCGCCATCGCGATGATCTGCTTGCCCTGCGTGCTCAGGCCGATCGCGTGGTAGACCTCCTTGGGCGTGAGCAGGCCCACGAAGTGCCCGCCGAACAGCATCAGGATGCCCAGGTGGAACAGGTTGCTGCCCCACCTGAGCTGGCCGCGGCGAAGCATCTCCGAGGAGTCGCTCTTCCACGTGTACTGCTCGCGGTCGAAGCGCACCAGGCTGCCGAGCAGGAAGATGGCCAGCGCGATGTACGGGTAGATGCCGAAGAGGAACTGGTGGAAGCCGCTCATGACTGCGCTCCGGTGGAAATGCGTGCGGGGGGCTGGCTGGCGGCCGCCGCCGCGGCTGCGCCCTTGCGGTGGATCGTGATCGGGGCCGGCTGGCCCGGTTGGCCGGCCGCCGTGCCGCAGGCGCCGGCCTCGCCGCCGAACATCACCGGCTCGTCGGCCCATTCGCGGTCCAGCGCCTCGGTGTCGATCGGCGCGAGCTTCTCGACCTCGGGCAGCGGCAGCTCGAGGCCCGCCGCGCCTGCGAGCTCGAGCAGCGCGGCCGGCAGCATCGCGTAGCGGCTGCCGATGCGCGCCAGCCCGTTGCCCAGCTTGCGCAGCACCTCGGCGGTGTCGCGCAGGTCGGCCACTGCCGCCTTCGGTTCCTGGGTGGACAGGTACTCGAGGAAGGCGGGCAGGTAGTCGGGCAGCTCGTCTTCGGACAGGAAGAGCCCGGCGCGCTCGTAGAGCAGCTTCAGGTCGACCATCGCCTGGCCGCGGTCGCGCGACTCGCCGTGCACGTGCTCGAACAGGTGCAGCGAGGTCATCCGGCCGCGGTCGAAGGTGGACACCCAGGTCTCGGCCAGCTCGAAGGCGTCGCCGCGCTCGAGGCCTGCCGCGAAATCGGCCAGCCGCTCACGAGTGGCCGAGGAGAGCGCGCGCTCGTCGTCGAGCGCCTGCCGCACCGCGTCGGCCATTCCCTTTCGGTCTGCCTGCGGGTAGTCGAGCAGCGTGCCGATCGCGCGCAGCGTGTAGCGGATCGGTTTCATCTCAGAGGGTCTCCTTGATGGCGATCACCCGCTTGCCCTTGTTGCCGGCAAACAGGCTGCCGGCGGAGGTGCCGTCGGAGCAGCCGTTGCCGAACGAGAAGCCGCAGCCGCCGCGCATGTCGAAGGCGTCCTCGGCGTACTCGCGGTGCGTCGTCGGGATCACGAAGCGGTCCTCGTAGTTGGCGATGGCCAGGATCCGGTACATGTCGTCGATCTGGGCGGCGCTCATGCCGACCTTGTCCAGCAGGTCGCCGGCATGCCGGCCCTCGACGGTGCGCGCCCGCATGAAGGCGCGCATCGCGAGCATCCGCTCGAGCGCCACGCGGATCGGCTCCTCGTCGCCGGCGGTCAGCATGTTGGCCAGGTAGCGCAGCGGAATCCGCAGGCTGGCGACGTCGGGGATGCCGCCCTTCTCGGAGATCTGGCCGCTCGAGGCGCGCGCCGAGATCGGCGAGAGCGGCGGCACGTACCAGACCATGGGCAGGGTGCGGTACTCGGGATGCAGCGGGAAGGCGATCTTCCAGTCCATCGCCATCTTCCAGACCGGCGACACCTTGGCGGCCTGCAGCCAGGCCTCGGGGATGCCGTCGGCCCGCGCCTGCGCGATCACCGCCGGGTCGTTCGGGTCGAGGAACAGGTCGAGCTGGGCCTGGTACAGGTCGCGCGGGTCGGCCACCGAGGCGGCTTCCTGGATCCGGTCGGCGTCGTAGAGCAGCACGCCCAGGTAGCGGATCCGGCCCACGCAGGTTTCCGAGCACACGGTGGGCTGGCCGACCTCGATCCGCGGATAGCAGAAGATGCACTTCTCGGCCTTGCCGCTGGACCAGTTGTAGTAGATCTTCTTGTACGGGCAGCCCGACACGCACATGCGCCAGCCGCGGCACTTGTCCTGGTCGATCAGCACGATCCCGTCTTCCTCGCGCTTGTAGATCGAGCCCGACGGGCACGAAGCCACGCAGGCCGGGTTCAGGCAGTGCTCGCACAGCCTGGGCAGGTACATCATGAAGGTGTTCTCGAACTCGCCGTAGATGTCCTTCGGGATGCCCTCGAAGTTGTAGTCGGCCGAGCGCTTGGAGAACTCGCCGCCCAGGA
>MEEC01000114.1 GCA_001724315.1 Lautropia sp. SCN 70-15
GGCATGCCCGAGGCGGCGCTCGCCCGCGAGCTGGAGCTGCCCTATGCCGCGTTGTGCGTGGTGGCCAACCACGCGGCGGGCATCGGCGAGAGCGCGCAGCGGATCTCGCTCGAGGCGATCACCGAGGTGCTCGACCAGGCCATGGCCCGCGTACGCCGTATCCTCTCCGAAGCGATCCGCGGCGAATCGGCAACGGGCTGACCGCCCGAGAGTGACTCGCGGGCCGACCCGCGCAGCAGATTTATTCGGGCGTTCAGGCGTTCAGGCGCGCAGCGAGTCGAGCAGGTCCGTCTCGAACTGGATCTGCTGGCGCGGGTTCAGCAGGGCAGGGCCTTCGATCAGGAACACGTCCTCGACCCGCTCGCCCAGCGTGGTCACGCGGGCGGTCTCGAGCGTGATCCCGTGCCGGGCGAGCATCAGCGCGATCGCGTACAAGAGGCCGGTGCGGTCGTTGGCGGTGACCGAGAGCAGGAAGTGCTCGCCGCGCTCGTCCGGGCGCAGGTCGACCGCGGGCTCGATCGGGAAGGTCCGCGAGCGCCGGGAGCTGCGCCCGCGCACCGGCGTGGGCAGCGGCGCCCGCCGGTCCAGCCAGTCGCACAGCTCGGTTTCGACCAGGGTCAGGATGTCGCGGTACTGGCCGACCTCGCCCAGCGGGTCGACCACCAGGAAGCTGTCCAGCGCCCAGCCGTCGCGCGTGGTGTGGATCTTGGCGTCGAGCACCGACAGGTTGCGGCTGTCGAAGTAGCCGCACAGCCGTGCGAACAGGTCGGGCTGGTCGCGCAGCCACACCACGACCTGGAAGCCCTCGCCGATCGGCGCCACCCGGGTGCGCACCACCGGGCGGTCGGCGGGCTGCCCGGTCAGCACCCGCGCATGCCAGGCGATGTCCTGCGCGTCGTTGCGCAGGAAGTAGCCCATGCCCAGCCGCTTCCAGAAGTCCTCGTAGCGCTCCGGGGCCACCGCGTGCAGGTTCAGCAGGCGGACCGCCTCGGCGCGGCGCGCGTCGAGCCTGTGCTCGCGGGTCGGGGCTTCGCCCTCCAGTGCCCGCTTGGCGGCCCGGTACAGGTCCTCGAGCAGCTTGGCCTTCCAGGCGTTCCAGACCTTGGGGCTGGTGCCGCGGATGTCGGCCACCGTCAGCAGGTAGAGCGCGGTCAGCCGCTCCTCGGTGCCCACCAGCGACACGAAGCGGGTGATGACCTCGGGGTCGCCCAGGTCCTGCTTCTGCGCGATCGAGGACATGGTCAGGTGGTGCTCGACCAGGAACTCGACCAGCGCGGTGTCGGCCGGCTCCAGGCCGTGCTGGACGCAGAAGCGGCGCGCGTCGACCTTGCCGAGCCTGGAGTGGTCGCCGCCGCGCCCCTTGGCGATGTCGTGGAACAGCGCCGCGATCGTGAGCAGCCAGGGCTTGTCGAAGCCCGCCAGCAGCTGGCTGCAGAACGGGTACTCGTGGGCGTGCTCGGCCATCGCGAAGCGGCGCAGGTTGCGCACCACCATCAGGATGTGCTGGTCCACCGTGTAGACGTGGAACAGGTCGTGCTGCATGCGGCCGACGATCCGGCGGAAGGCCGGCAGGTAGCGGCCGAGGACCGACCACTGGTTCATTCGCCGCAGTTCGTGCGTGACGCCGCGCGGCGACTGCAGCAGCTGCAGGAACAGCGCGCGGTTGGCCGGGTCGCGCCGGAAGCTCGCGTCGATCCGGGTCCGGGCGTGCCAGAGCGCGCGCAGCGCGCCGGTGGCGATGCCCGAGAGCTCGGAGTGGCGCTGCATGGCGAGGAAGCAGCGCAGGATGGCCGACGGATCGCGCTCGAAGAGCTCGGGATCGGCCAGGTCCAGCAGCCCCTGCTTGTCGACGAATTCGCGGTCGATCGGCCGGGCCACCGCGCCGGGCGACGGAAACAGCGCGCCGCGCAGGTTCTGCAGAACCATCGTGTTGAGCTGGGTCACCGTCTTGGCAGACCGGTAGTAGCGCTGCATCAGCTCTTCGGACGACTGACGGGCCGAGCTGCGGGCCAGGCCCATGGCCTCGGCGACCCGGGCCTGCAGGTCGAAGAGCAGGCGGTCCTCGTGGCGCCCCGCCAGGATGTGCAGCCAGGCCCGGATCCGCGCGATGCGGCGCTCGTTGGCGCGCAGCTGGGTGGCCTCGCTGGCGGTGATCAGACCGCGGGCATGGAGCTCGCTCCAGTTCCGGCCGAAGCCGCTGGCCCGCGCGATCCAGCGGATCACCTGCAGGTCGCGCAGGCCGCCGGGGCTCTCCTTGGTGTTGGGCTCCAGGCTGTAGGGGCTGTCGTCGAACTTGGCGTGGCGCTGGCGCATCTCGAGCAGCTTGGCCGAGAAGAATTCGTCGACCTTCAGCGCGGCGTCGAGCTCGCGGCCCAGCGCCTCGTAGCGCTGCCGGCTGCCGGCCAGCAGCCGGCGCTCGAGCAGGCTGGTGCGAACCGTGATGTCGGCCTGCGCCTCGCGCAGGCACTCCTCGGGCGTGCGAACGCTGTGGCCGATCTCCAGCCCGAGGTCCCAGCAGGCGCCGATGAAGCGCTCCAGGCCCTCGGCCGCCGCGCCCTCGGGGCGTTCCGGCACCAGGATCAGCAGGTCGACGTCGGAGTGCGGGTACTGCTCGCCGCGCCCGTAGCCGCCGACCGCGGCCAGCGCGTACTGCCGCGAGGGCGCCACCAGCCGCCACAGCGCGCGAAGGGTCCGGTCGGTCGCGCGGCCCAGGGCGCGGTGCAGACGGTCCGGATCCTGCGACGCGCGAAAGCCCTCGATCGCGGCGCCGCGCTCGCGCTGCCAAGCCTCGCGAACGGGCGCGAAATCGGGCGTGCCCGCTTGCGGCGGGAGGGCCTCGGCCCGCAGCGCCCGCGCGCCCATGACTCAGGCGACCGCGGTGAGCGGCTCGGGGCGGGCCGGCGCGCCGGCGGAAACCGTGAGCACCTCGAAGCCGGTTTCGGTGACCAGCACCGTGTGCTCCCACTGCGCCGACAGGCTGTGGTCCTTGGTCACGATGGTCCAGCCGTCGGCCATCTCGCGGACCTCGCGGCGGCCGGCATTGATCATCGGCTCCACGGTGAAGATCATGCCGGCCTCGAACCGGTCGCCGGTGCCCGGCCGGCCGTAGTGCAGGATCTGCGGCTCCTCGTGGAACTTGCGGCCGATGCCGTGTCCGCAGAACTCGCGGACCACCGAGCAGCCCTGGGCCTCGGCGTGGCGCTGGATCGCGTGGCCGATGTCGCCCACCGTGGCGCCCGGGCGCACCTGCTCGATGCCCAGCCACATGCACTCCCAGGTGACCTGGCAGAGCCGGCGCGCGGCGATCGACGCCTCGCCGACCAGGAACATCCGGCTCGTGTCCCCGTGGAAGCCGTCCTTGATGACGGTGACGTCGATGTTGACGATGTCGCCGTTCTTCAGCACCCGGTCGCCGGGAATGCCGTGGCAGACCTGGTGGTTGACCGAGGTGCAGACCGACTTGGGGTAGGGCCGGTAGCCGGGCGGCGCGTAGTTCAGCGGCGCCGGCACGGTGCCCTGCACCCCGACCATGTAGTCGTGGCACAGCCGGTCGAGCTCGCCGGTGGTGACCCCCGGCTTGACGAAGGGCGTGATGTAGTCGAGGACCTCGCTAGCCAGGCGGCCGGCGATCCTCATGGCCTCGATCTCGGAGGCTGTCTTGATGTTGATTGCCATGCTAGAATTATAGGCTTCGCTTTTGGCGGATGCCGCGCAATATCCATGCGGTGCTTCCGTCGATGACGAAAGTCGATGGCGAAAATCGCGCGCGCCGCACCTGACGGGTGCCGCAGGCCACCGAACAGCCCGTACAGGGCCGGGGGCCGCGGCCTTTGCGGCGCGTCAGTCACAACCCTCAGTTGGAGTCTGTCATGTCCGTCACCATGCGGCAAATGCTCGAGGCCGGCGTTCACTTCGGCCACCAGACGCGGTTCTGGAATCCCCGGATGGCCCCGTACATCTACGGCCATCGCAATCGCATCCACATCTTCAATCTCGAGAAGACCCTGGTCATGTACCAGGACTCGATGAAATACCTGCGCCAGCTGGCCGCCAACCGCGGCACCGTGCTGTTCGTGGGCACCAAGCGCTCGGCCCGCGAGACCATCGCCGAGGAAGCCGCGCGCGCCGGCATGCCCTTCGTCGACCAGCGCTGGCTCGGCGGCATGCTGACCAACTTCAAGACGGTCAAGACCTCGATCAAGCGCCTGAAGGACATGGAAGCCACGATGGCCGAAGGCGGCCTCGAGAAGATGTCCAAGAAGGAAGGCCTGATGTTCCAGCGCGAGATGGAGAAGCTCGAGCGCAGCCTGGGCGGCATCAAGGACATGGGCGGCCTGCCCGACGCGCTGTTCGTGGTCGACGTCGGCTACCACAAGATCGCGATCACCGAAGCGCAGAAGCTCGGCATCCCGGTCGTGGCGGTGGTCGACACCAACCATTCGCCCGAGGGCATCGATCACGTGATTCCGGGCAACGACGACTCGGCGCGCGCCATCAAGCTCTATGCCCGCGGCGCCGCGGACGCGATCCTCGAAGGTCGCGCCGCCTCGCTGCAGGAGATCGTCAAGACGGCGACCGAAGGCGACGAGGAATTCGTCGAAATCGACGCCGGCGAGGACGAAGAAGCCTGAGCAGTCGCAACCCCGTAGCGGCCGACGGCCGATGAAATCGGCGGCGGGCACGGCCCGCCGGCCGGGGGCGCGGCGGGGCTGTCGGTGACAGCCCCCTTTTTTTTACCCGACACGAACACCACGAAACCGAACGGAGTCCAGCAATGGCCGAAATCACTGCAGCCATGGTCAAGGAACTGCGCGAGAAGACCGACGCGCCGATGATGGAGTGCAAGAAGGCGCTCACCGAGGCCGAGGGCGACATGGCCCGCGCCGAGGAGATCCTGCGCGTCAAGCTCGGCAACAAGGCCACCAAGGCGGCCGCCCGGGTGGCCGCCGAAGGCGTCGTCGGCATCCACGTGAGCGCCGACGGCCGCAACGCGGCAATGGTCGAGCTCAACTGCGAGACCGACTTCGTCGCCAAGAACGACGACTTCCTGAAGCTCGCGAGCGATCTCGCCACCCTGGTGGCCGAGCGCAGCCCGGCCGACGTCGAGGCCCTGTCGGCGCTGCCGATGGCCGGCACCACCGTCGACGAGTACCGCAAGACCCTGATCGGCCGGATCGGCGAGAACATGAGCATCCGCCGCTTCGCGCGCATCGAAGCCAAGGGCCGGATCGCCAGCTACCTGCACGGCGGCGCCAAGATCGGCGTGCTGGTCGACCTGGTCGGCGGCGACGAGACCCTGGCCAAGGACCTCGCGATGCACATCGCCGCGAGCAAGCCGAAGGCGCTGTCCAGGGAAGGCGTGCCGGCCGAGGAAGTCGAGCGCGAGCGCTCGATCGCCGCGCAGAAGGCTGCCGAGTCGGGCAAGCCGGCGGAGATCGTCGCCAAGATGGTCGAGGGCACCGTCCAGAAGTTCCTGAAGGAGGTCACGCTGCTCGGCCAGATCTTCGTGAAGGACCCGGAAGGCAAGCAGACCATCGAGCAACTGCTCAAGGCGCGCGGCGCCCAGGTCGCTGCCTTCACGCTGTACGTGGTCGGCGAGGGCATCGAGAAGAAACAGACCGATTTCGCTGCCGAAGTGGCCGCGCAGGCGGCCGCTGCCGCTGGTCGCTGAGCGAGACGGCAATCGAAGTCGCGGGCACCGAAATCGGGCGATAATCGCGAAGGGCGGCGCCTCGCGGGGCGCCGGCCGCGCGGGCGCCCCGTCGGGCGGCCCGTCCAGGGCGCCCGCCCCCGGGTGCCGCATCGCGAGGATTCGTCCGGTCGCGGAGCCGGCCCAGCCGGCCCGACGCACCGGTCCACATCGGGAGATCGACTTTGACTGCAGTCGAAAGCCTTGCTGCCCGTCCGGAGCCGCTCGCCGCGCCGATCCCGCATCGGCGCGTCCTGCTCAAGCTCTCCGGTGAAGCCCTGATGGGCGACGATGCCTATGGCATCAATCGCGAGACCATCGAGGCGATGGTCGGCGAGATCGCCAGCGTGGTCGAGCTGGGCGTCGAGCTGGCCATCGTCATCGGCGGCGGCAACATCTTCCGCGGCATGGCCGGTGGCGCGACCGGCATGGACCGCGCCACCGCCGACTACATGGGCATGCTGGCCACGGTCATGAACTCGCTGGCGCTGCAGGACGCCCTGCGCCAGAAGGGCGTGGTCGCCCGCGTGCAGTCCGCGCTGAAGATCGAGCAGGTGGTCGAGCCCTACATCCGGCCCAAGGCGCTGCGCTACCTCGAGGAAGGCAAGGTCGTCATCTTCGCCGCCGGCACCGGGAATCCCTTCTTCACCACCGACACGGCTGCGGCGCTGCGCGGCGCCGAGATGGGCGTCGAGGTGGTGCTGAAGGCCACCAAGGTCGACGGCGTCTACACCGCGGACCCCTTGAAGGACCCGGCGGCCACCCGTTACCAGCGCATCAGCTTCGACGAGGCCATCGGCCGCAACCTGAAGGTCATGGACGCCACGGCCTTCGCGCTGTGCCGCGACCAGAAACTGCCGATCCGCGTGTTCTCGATCTTCAAGGAAGGCGCGCTGCTGCGCGCGGTCCGCGGGGAAGACGAGGGCACGCTGGTCCACGTCTGACACCTTTCTTTCCGGAGGATCCATGAGCGTTGCCGAGGTCAGGAGCACGGCCGAGCAGAAGATGCAGAAGTCGCTGGACGCGATGAAGACCAGCTTCCAGAAGATCCGCACGGGCCGCGCCCACGCGGGCCTGCTCGATCACATCCAGGTCGACTACTACGGCAGCATGGTGCCGCTCTCGCAGGTCGCCAACGTCACGGTGCAGGACGCGCGCACCCTCGGCGTGCAGCCCTGGGAGAAGAAGATGGTCCAGGTCGTCGACAAGGCGATCCGCGAGTCCGACCTCGGCCTGAACCCGGCCACCAGCGGCGACCTGATCCGCGTGCCGATGCCCCCGCTGTCCGAGGAGCGCCGCCGCGAGATGACCAAGATCGCCCGGGGCGACGCGGAGCACGCCAAGGTGGCCGTGCGCAACCTGCGCCGCGACGCCAACGAGCAGCTCAAGAAGCTGGTCAAGGACAAGGCGATCTCGGAAGACGACGAGCGCCGCGCGCAGGAAGACATCCAGAAGCTGACCGACCGTTTCGTAGCCGAGATCGACAAGCTGCTCGCGACCAAGGAGCAGGAGATCATGACGGTCTGACCGCCGTCGATCGCGTTCGCTCGATGCCCCGATTCCCCAGCTCGACCCGCGAGGTCCCCGCCACCGGGGGCGTGCCTCGCCATGTCGCGATCATCATGGACGGCAATGGCCGCTGGGCCACCTCGCGCCACCTGCCGAGGGTGGCCGGCCATGCCAAGGGCGTCGACGCGGTGCGGCGCACCGTCGAGGCTTGCGCGCGTGCCGGCGTCGAGTACCTGACCCTGTTCGCCTTCAGCTCCGAGAACTGGCGGCGTCCGGCCGACGAGGTGTCGGTGCTGATGCGGCTGTTCATCACGGCGCTCGAGCGCGAGGTGGGCAAGCTGTCCGACAACGGCATCCGGCTGCGGGTCGTCGGCGACACCAGCCGTTTCGAGCCGCGGCTGCAGGAGCTGATCGAGCAGGCCGAGGCGCGCACGGCCGCCAACAGCCGGCTGACCCTCACCGTGGCCGCCAACTACGGCGGCCGCTGGGACCTGGTCCAGGCCACCCGGGCGCTGCTGGCGGCCCGGCCCGAGCTCGCCGCCGAGCCCTCGCGGATTGGCGAGGACGACATCGCCGCGCACCTCGCCATGGCCTGGGCGCCCGAGCCCGACTTGTTCATCCGCACCGGCGGCGAGCAGCGGATCAGCAACTTCCTGCTCTGGCAGCTCGCCTACACCGAGCTCTATTTCACCGAAACCTGGTGGCCCGACTTCGACCAGGCCGAGCTCGAGCGCGCCTTCGAGTCCTTTCGCGCCCGCGAGCGCCGCTTCGGCCGTACCAGCGCCCAGCTGGCGGCCGGCGCGCAGGCCTGAGCGCGCACCCATGCTGCGCCAGCGCGTCAT
>MEEC01000115.1 GCA_001724315.1 Lautropia sp. SCN 70-15
CGAGCCGGTCCGGGGTGCGGGCACTCAGCGCCAGCACCACCAGCGCCACGGCTGCCAGCAGGGAGCCGTGGAACGCGAAACTTGCCAGACCGGAAGGGAACGCATCGGGAGTCCGGGAATATCGGAGTCGAGTGTTCGGGACGGCGAGACTATACCACCGCGCCGCGCGCGAGTTCCAGCGTCAGCGCGGCCGCCGGAATCTCGCGGCAGCCGCTCGCGTTCTGGCCGCACCAGAGCGGCGAGAAGTCGCCGCTGCCCAGGCTTTCTGCCTTCGCGCGCAGCGGCGCGACCGCCGAAGCGGCCAGCGGAAAACGCGGCGCCGCTGCGCTCAACGGGCCGACCTCGCGCACGATCCGGTTCACGATGCCGCGCGCCGGGCGCCCGGTGAACACGTTGGTGAGCGCGGTGTGGCGCGCCGCCTCGCTCTTCAGCGCGGCGCGGTGCACGGCGGAAGTGGTGGCTTCCGGGCACAGCAACCAGGCGGTGCCGACCTGAACGCCGGCCGCGCCCAGCGCGATCGCCGCGGCGACGCCGCTCGCGTCGGCAATGCCGCCCGCCGCGATCACCGGCACGCGCACCGCGCGCACGATCTGCGGCACGAGCGCGAGGGTGCCGAGTTGGGCGCTCAGGTCGTCGGACAGGAAGTGACCACGATGACCGCCCGCCTCGAGGCCCTGCGCGACGATCGCGTCGGCGCCGTGCGCCTCCAGCCAGCGGGCCTCGTCCACCGTGGTGGCCGAGGACAGTACCTTCGCGCCCCAGGCCTTCACCCGTGCCAGCAGCTTCGGCGAAGGCAGGCCGAAGTGAAAGCTGACCACCGGCGGTTCGAACTCGGCCAGCAGCGCGGCGGCTTCTTCGCTGAACGGCGCGCGACCCGGCCCCGCCGGGATGGACGACGGGTCGATGCCGAACTCCCGGTAGCAGGGCGCGAGCGCGGCGCGCCAGCGAGCCTCCTCGCCGGCGTCGGGCTCGGGCGGCAGGTGGCAGAAGAAGTTCACGTTGAAGGGCCGGGCGGTCTGCGCGCGGATCGCCTCGAGCTCCTTGCGAAGGGCGTCGGGGGCGAGCATGGCGCAGGGAAGCGAGCCCAGCCCGCCGGCGTTCGACACCGCGACCGCCAGCGCGCTGCCCTGCACGCCGGCCATCGGAGCCTGGACGATGGGCAGTTCGATGCCGAGCAGTTCGCGCAGGCGGGAAACGGCAAGCTTCATGGCTGGGCCCCCTCGAGCAATGGCGGCACGTCGGCGAGCGAGGCCACGATGCCGTCCGCGTCGATCGATTCCGCCGGACGGCCTTCGTTGTAGCCGTAGGGCACGACGAGCACCGGCATGCCGGCGGCCCGCGCGGCGGCCGCGTCGTTGTCCGAGTCACCGATCGCGATCATGCGGCCGGGCTCGATGCCGAAGCGCTCGCAGACGTGCAGCATCGGCAGCGGATCGGGTTTCCGGCGCGGCAGCCGGTCGCCGCCCACGACCATGTCGAAGTACGGCGCGAGGCCCTGGGCCGCGAGCAGGGCTTCGGAGAAGGCCTGCGGCTTGTTGGTCACGCAGGCGAGCTTCAGGCCGCGGCCCCGCATGGCCTCGAGCCCTTCCACGACGCCCGGGTAGATCCGGCAGTGCGCGCCGTTCTCGCGAGCGTAGTGGCGAAGGAAGGACTGCATCGCGCGCGCCGCCAGGCCGGCGTCGATTCGCCCGTCGAGCGAACGGGTCAGCGCGCGGTGCACCAGCACCTCGCCGCCCTTGCCGACGTAGCGGGCGACCTCCTCGACCGGAAGGGGCGCCCTGCCGAGCTCGGCGAGCATCGCGTTGGTGCCCGCCGCCAGATCGGCCGCCGTGTCGAGCAGCGTGCCGTCGAGATCGATGATCGCGCCGAGCGCGGGAAATCGCCTGTTCATGGAGGCGATTGTCGCACCGGCCGGGCCGCGCGAGGCGACCCGGCCGGTGCGAAGAACCAGGATCAGTTGGGCAGGATCACCTTGTCGATCACGTGGATGACGCCGTTGGAGGCGACCACGTCGGCGGCGGTCACGGTCGCGCCGTCGACCATCACCTTGCCACCCTCGGCGGACAGCTTCACCGACTGGCCCTGCACGGTCTTCGCCTCGCCCGGCTTCACGTCGGCGGCCATGACCTTGCCCGGCACGACGTGGTAGGTCAGCACCTTGGCCAGGGCTTCCTTGTCCTTGAGCAGGTTCTCGAGCGTGCCGGCCGGCAGCTTGGCGAAGGCCTCGTCGGTCGGGGCGAACACGGTGAACGGGCCCGGACCCTTCAGGGTCTCGACCAGGCCGGCCGCCTGCACGGCCTTGACCAGCGTATTGAACGAGCCTGCGCCGACGGCGGTGTCGACGATGTCCTTGGCGTGGGCGACGGTGGCGGCACCGGCCACCAGGGCGGCGGCAACGAATTTCGTGAACTTCATGAACGGTCTCCTTGCGTGGTTACGAGGATCGGGAGGACGCCCTCTGACTGGGCGCCCTTATTGTGACCGTTCAGTCACGTAAAGAACTTCAAGTCCACAAAGCCGGCCCGGGCATCTGCGTTCAGGTCCCCGCCAGCGCCTCGCGAAAACGCGAGATCACCCCGCGATAGCCGCCGTCGGCGTCCGGCGCGCCGAACACCGCCGAGCCGGCCACGAAGGTGTCGGCGCCGGCGCGCGCCACCGCCCCGACGTTGTCGATCTTGATGCCGCCGTCGACCTCGAGCCAGATCGGCTGGCCGCCGGCCTCGACATGCGCGTCGATCCGCGCGCGCACCGCGGCGATCTTCGGCAGCGTGGAAGCGATGAAGGACTGGCCGCCGAAGCCCGGGTTCACCGACATCAGCAGGATCATGTCCAGCCGGTCCATGACGTGGTCCAGGTAGTGCAGGGGCGTGGCCGGGTTGAAGACCAGCCCGGCCTTGCAGCCGGCCTCGCGGATCAGCGACAGCGTGCGGTCGATGTGATCCGACGCCTCGGGGTGGAAGGTGATCAGGTTCGCGCCGGCCTTGGCGAAGTCGGCCGCCAGGCGGTCGACCGGCCGCACCATCAGGTGCACGTCGATCGGGATGCTCACGCAGCGGCGAACCGCCTCGCAGACCATCGGGCCCACGGTCAGGTTCGGCACGTAGTGGTTGTCCATCACGTCGAAGTGGACCAGGTCGGCGCCAGCCGTCTCGATCGCGCGGACCTCCTCGCCGAGGCGGGCGAAGTCGGCGGACAGGATGCTCGGGGCGATGCGGAAGTTGCGGGATTTCATCGGCGGCTCGGTTGTGCGGTCTACAATCGCCGGCATTCTAGCGACCGCCCAACGAGCCTACGTGTCGGACAAGCGCTACCAGATCCGGATCGAAGTCCAGAGCCGCTACCTGCCCGATCAATCGGACCCCGATGCGGGCCGCTACGGCTTCGCCTACACGATCCGGATCACCAATACCGGCAACGTCACCTCGCAGCTGATCTCCCGGCACTGGCTGATCCGCGACGACGCGGGCCGGCTGGTCGAGGTCAAGGGGCTCGGCGTGGTCGGCCACCAGCCGCTGCTGCAGCCGGGCCAGAGCTTCGAGTACACGAGCGGCAGCCAGATCGGCACGCCCAGCGGCTCGATGCACGGCAGCTACTTCTTCGTGGCCGAGGACGGCCACCGCTTCGACGCGCCGATTCCGGAGTTCGCGCTCAGCATGCCGCGCACGCTGCACTGAAGGGCGCGGAAGATGCGCTTCCTGCCGAGGGCGCGGCGCTCACTTCTTGCCGCGCATCGTCCACCAGACGAAGAACAGCATCAGGGCCAGCACGCCGCCGGCTTCGAGAAACAGGATCCAGCTGTCGGCCAAGACGGAGCCTCCGTTCGATCGTCGTTGCGGGATTCTAGCCTCGGCCGCCGCGCGCCCTGGGTGGTGGCCCTGCTGTGCGCGGCGGCACTCGGCCAGACGCCCGGCGCTGCGCTCGGTCAGCAGACCGGCGCCGCCGGCCCGGTCGCGGTCGGCGAGCTGCCGGGCTGGCAGCGCGACGGGCTCGACGGCCTGGCCGACGCGCTGGCCCGGCAATGCGCGCTGCGCGCCCCGCCCCAGCCCTGGCCCGCGCTGTGCCCCGAACTGCCCGCCGCGTCCGCCGGCGCCGACGCGCTGCGCGCCTGGATCGAGCGCCGTTTCCAGGCCTGGCCGCTCGCCGGCGAGAACGGCGACCCGGTCGGGCTGATCACCGGCTATCACGAGCCGGTGCTCACCGGCAGCCGCGAGCGCGAATCGCCCGGCCAGGTGCCGCTCTACCGGCGCCCGGCCGACATGCTCTCCGAGGGCAACGCGCGCTGGCGCCTCGTGGACGGCGTGCGCCGGCCCTACCCCGCGCGCGCCGAGATCGAGCGCTATGGCCTGCTCGAAGGCCAGGAACTCGTCTGGCTCGACGACCCGGTCGAGGCCTTCTTCCTGCAGATCCAGGGATCGGGTCGCATCAGGCTGCGGGACGGCACGACGCTGCGCGCGGGCTTCGCCGACCACAACGGCCAGGCCTACCGGGCGATCGGCGCGGAACTGATCGCGCGCGGCGCGCTCGCGCGGGAGCAGGTCGATGCGCCGGCGATCAAGGCCTGGCTGCGGGCCAACCCCGCGCAGGCGACCGAGGTGATGCGAAGCAACCCGCGCTACATCTTCTTTCGAGAGCTGCCCACGCCGGCCGACGCCGGCCCGCCCGGTTCGCTGGGCGTGCCGCTCACGCCGATGCGCTCGGTGGCCACCGATCCGGGTTTCGTGCCGCCGGGCGCGCTGCTGTACCTCGAGACCCGCTACCCGGACGACCAGCGGCCGCTGGCCCGGGCGATGCTGAGCCAGGACCGCGGCGCGGCGATCCTGGGCGGCGTGCGGGCCGACATCTTCTTCGGCGCCGGCGAGCAAGCCGAGCGCCTGGCCGGGCTGATGAAGGAACCCGGCCGGATCTGGCTGCTGCGGCCGCGCTGAGCACTGCAAGCCCGCGGATCGCGGCGGGCCGGCGTCGACTCGGCGACAGCGGCCGCGCGCGGCGCTCAGCTCTTCTTCGAGTTGTTCGCCAGCCGCTGGTTGAAGCGCTCGGGCGGCTCGTAGCCAGACAGCCGCTTGCCGTTCTCGAAGAACACCACCGGCGTGCCGGTGATGCCGAGCTTCTGCGCCAGGTCGCGAACCTTCTCGATCGAGGTGCTGCAGGTGCCGGCGTTGTCGGGCAGGCGATTGCTCAGCAGCAGCTCGTTCCAGGCCTTGACCGGGTCGGCCGCGCACAGCGCCTTGCGGGCCTTGGAGTCGGAGTCCGCCGCCAGGAAGGCCATCGGGAAGGTGTAGATGGTGATGTCGTCGAGCTTGACGAGATCGGCGCGCAGCCGCTTGCAGAAGCCGCAGTTCGGGTCCTCGAACACCGCGATCCGGCGCGTGCCCTTGCCGGTCACCTGCTTGACCGCCAGATCGAGCGGCAGGTCCTCGAAGCGGATCGCCATCAGCTCCTCGACGCGCTCCTGCGTGAGGTTGCGCTGCGCCTTGAGGTCGATCAGGTCGCCTTCCCAGAACAGGTACTGGCCCTTCTCGTCGATGTAGAGCAGCTCGTTGCCGATCCGTGCTTCGTACATGCCGGGCACCGGCGTGCGGCGGACTTCGTCGACCTTGCGGCCGCGCACCACCGGCTCGAGCGCCTTGCGAACGGTGGCGGTCACCGCCTCGGGCGCCTGCTGCGCGGCCTGGGCACGCGCGTCTCCGGCCGGCGCCAGCGCGGAGCCGGCTACGATGCCCAGCGCCAGCAGCGACGCGAACAGCGGGAGGCGGAGCGCGGAAACGGCGGAACGCGCGAAACGACGCGCGAACGGCGCGGCAGCGGATGCGAACTTCAACGACATGAAAACTTCCTCGAAAAACGGCGCCCGGCGATCACCGGACAGCCTGTGAAACCAGCAGTCGCCTGAGCAGACCCGAACTTGCCACCGCCTGCCAGCCCAGCCCGCGCAACGCCGCCAACGGCGCGCCGAACGGTCCCTGCGAGAGCGCGGAGGCCGGGTCGAACAGCTTCTGCAAGCCATCGGTGGCCAGCCGCATGGCCAGCACCGGCTCGGCGCGCGAGCGCTCGTAGCGGCGCAGCAACAGGAGCTCGCCCGGATCGCGCGGGGCCTCGCGCCCGCGAAGGGTCTCGGCGAGCGCCTGCACGTCGCCGAAACCCAGGTTCATGCCCTGCCCGGCCAGCGGGTGCACCACGTGGGCCGCATCGCCCACCAGGGCCACGCGGCGCGCAACCAGCGAATCGACCTTCCCGAGCCGCAGCGGCCAGCCGGCCGCGGGCCCGATCGGGGTCATCTTGCCGAGCGTGCCGCCCGAGACCGCCTCGACGCGTGCGGCCAGATCGGCGGGCTCGAGAGCCAGCAGCTCGTCGGCCAGCGCATGCGGCGCCGACCACACGATGCTGCAGCGACCGGCCGGCGCAGCGGTTGACGCTGCGGCAGGCGCGCTCGCCTGCGCATCGCCAGTCCCCGCCGGCAAGGGCAGCAGCGCCAGGATGCCATGGGCGCCGAACCACTGGTACGCGCAATCGCGATGCGGCAGCGAGGTGTCGAAGTTGGCGACCACCGCGCGCTGCGGATAGTCGGTCAGCGAGCCCGCGATGCCGGCCAGCTCGCGGACCCGCGAGTTCGCGCCGTCGGCGCCGACCACCAGGCGCGCCTTCAGCGTGCGGCCGTCGCCGAGCACGAGCCTGGCCGCGGCCGGATCGCCTTCGAGGTCGAGCGCGGCGAGCGGCGAATCGAAGGTGGCGAAGCCGGCGAAACGGCAGGCCTGGGCCAGCGCGCGGGTGAGATTGCGGTTCTCGACGATCCAGGCCAGCGCGTCGATGCGCGCCTGCCAGGCACTGAAGTGGAGCGCCTTCGGCGCGAAGACGGAGACCCGGCCGTCGGCGGCCTCGGGCCAGATCCGCATGTCGTGGACCGGCGCGATCCGTTCGGCGTCCATCGCCTGCCAGGCGCCCAGCGACTCGAGCAGCGCCCGAGACGACGGCGACAGCGCGAAGACCCGGTTGTCCCAGTCGCCGGCCGCGTGCGGCGAGGCGGCAACGAAGCCGGCCGCCCCCGGCCGGCCCGGCGCGGAGCTCGCGCTTTCGGCGCCAGGCGCGTCGGGCCCGACCACGGCCACCCGCAGACCCGCGCGGGCGAGCGCGAGCCCGGTCGCCAGGCCGACCGCCGCGCGGCCGACCACAGCGACGTCGAACACCGAGGCGTAGCGCGAGCCGGTCATCGGGCGATTATAGGTTCGGGCGGGAAACAGCCCCCGCCGCCATGGTCATCGCGTCGGTGCGGTTGCCGCCTGACCGTCGGGCAGGCCGCCTGCGGATTCTGCTATCATTCGCGGCTCGCACGGGGGGCAACCCCCTTTTGTCGCGAACGGCCAAGTAGCTCAGTTGGTAGAGCAGAGGACTGAAAATCCTTGTGTCGGTGGTTCGATTCCGCCCTTGGCCACCACCATTCAACGCCCAACCGGCTCCGGTTGGGCGTTTTCGTTTGCGAGCCCCCGCCGCGGCGCGGGGTTCAGGCCGGTTCTGCGTGTGCTGCGTCCCATTGCCGCGGGCGCCTGAATGGGGCAGGTTCGACTCTGATCCGCCCTCTCTTCTCTCAAAACCTGCGCCAACTTCCTCGCCGGAGCGCACGCAGAAGGCCTTGCGCGTCAATGACCTGTGTATGCGTCGTTGCGGGAGGTTGCCCGGCACGCTTGGTGATGCAAAGCCTCATGTGAACCGAGAGTCGCCAGAGTCGCACTAACGCCGCCGTCCCGCCTTGGCAGGGGCAACGAAGAGGTTGAAGCAGAAAACGTGGACTGTGATCTCCCGTCCGGCATCTTCGCGGGATCGAAACACGAAGCGCCACTCGCCGGCAGGCTGTCGCTGTGGAAGGTAGCTCCCTGGGCAAGTGCAATCGAGGGGGGGACGCTGCGTAGGGCCGCGTGCCCCCCCATCCTGCAGCGTGACCTGATTGGGTCAAGGCCGGGTTGTCATGCAGGCAGTTTGGCTGCAAGCAGTTCGACCTTCTCGATATTGGGCGGAGAAC
>MEEC01000116.1 GCA_001724315.1 Lautropia sp. SCN 70-15
CCGGCCCGGGCGGGCGCCGGCGGGTCGGTCGCGGTCGAGGCTGCCGACGCGGTCACGGTTTCGCTGTCCCGGGCCGTGTCGGCGGTCGGCACGCTGCGCGCGGCCGAATCGGTCGTGATCAAGCCGGAAACGGCGGGCCGGATCGCCAGGATCGGCTTCGAGGGCGGCGCGCGGGTGCGCAAGGGCGATCTGCTGATCGCGCTCGACGCGGCGATCGTCGCCGCCGAGTCCGAGCAGACCCGGGCCGAACTCGCGCTGGCCCAGGCCAATTACCAGCGCACGGTCGATCTCGCCCAGAAGCAGTTCGTCAGCGAGCGCGCCCGCGACGAGGCCGCCGCCAACCTGCGGGTGCTGGAGGCGAGGCTCAAGCTCGCCCAGGCCAGGCTGTCCAAGACCGAGATCCGCGCGCCCTTCGCCGGCGTGCTGGGACTGCGCAACGTCAGCCTGGGCGATTACGTCCGGGAGGGCGACGCGCTGGTCGTGCTGGAAGACGTGTCCAGCATGCAGGTCGACCTGCGGCTGCCCGAGCGCTTCCTGGGCCAGATCAGGCGGGGCCAGCAGCTGCGGGTCGAGTTCGACGCCTGGCCGGGGCGCGAGTTCCAGGCCGTGCTCGAGGCGATCGACGTGCAGGTCGACGCGAACGGCCGTTCGGTCGTGGCGCGCGGGCGCCTGGCCAATGCCGATGGCCTGCTGCGCACCGGCATGTTCGCGAAGGCCTCGCTGACCCTGTCCGAGAACCCGAAGGCGGTCATGGTGCCCGAGGAAGCGGTGGTGCCAATGGGCTCCGACCTGTTCGTCTACCGCATCGTGGACGGCAAGGCCTTCCGCACCCGGGTGTCCACGGGGCAGCGCAGGGAAGGGCGCGTGGAGATCGTGCAGGGGCTGGAGTCGGGCGCGCGGGTGGTCACCGCGGGGCAGCTGAAGCTGCAGCGCGACGGACAGCCGGTGCGCGTGGTCGCCTCCGGGCAGTCGGGCGCCGCGGCGCAGGGGCCGGCCGCGCCCGCCCCCGCGCCTTCGGGGGGCTGAGCGGTGGTCGTCTCCGAGGTCTGCATCCGCCGGCCGGTCTTCGCGACCGTGCTGTCGCTGGTGATCCTGCTGATCGGCCTGGTGTCCTACGACCGGCTCCAGGTGCGCGAGTACCCGAAGATCGACGAACCCACCGTCACCGTCTCGACCACCTATCCGGGCGCCTCGGCCGAGATCATCGAGTCGCAGGTCACCAAGCCGCTCGAGGATTCCATCGCCGGCATCGAGGGGGTCGACGTGCTGACCTCGATCTCGCGGCCGGAGCAGAGCCAGATCACGGTGCGCTTCCGGCTCGAACGCGATCCCGACGGCGCCGCGGCCGATGTGCGCGACCGGGTCGCGCGGGTCCGCGCCCGGCTGCCCGACACGGTCGACGAGCCGGTCATCGCCAAGGTCGAGGCCGATGCCAATCCGATCATCTGGATGGCCTTCACCAGCGATTCGGTGTCGCCGCTCGAGGTGTCGGACATCGCCAACCGCTTCGTCAAGCCCCGGCTGCAGACGCTGCCCGGCGCGGCCGACGTGCGGATCTACGGCGACCGGCGCTACGCGATGCGCGTCTGGATCGACCCCGACAGGCTGGCCGGCTTCAACCTCACGCCGGGCGACGTCGAGGACGCGCTGCGCCGGCAGAACGTCGAGCTTCCCTCCGGGCGGATCGAAAGCCTGCAGCGCGAGTTCACCGTGTCCTCGCAGACCGACCTGCAGCGGGTGCAGCAGTTCGAGAACGTGGTCGTGCGCACGGTCAACGGCTATCCGGTCCGCCTGCGCGACGTCGCCCGCGTGGGCATCGCGCCCCAGAGCGAGCGCAGCATCGTGCGCTTCAACGGCCGCAACTCGATCTCGCTGGGCCTGATCAAGCAGGCCACCGCCAACCCCCTGGACCTCGCCCAGGCGCTCAAGAAGGAGCTGCCGCTGATCCAGGCCCAGTTGCCCGAGGGCGTGCAGGTCAGCATCGCGAACGACAACACCGTGTTCATCGAGCGCTCGATCCGGTCGGTGTACACGACCATCGCCGAGGCGGTCGTGCTGGTGGCGGCGGTCATCTTCCTGTTCCTGGGCACGCTGCGCGCGAGCATCATCCCGCTGGTCACCATTCCGGTCTGCCTGGTCGGGGCCTTCGCCCTGATGTTCGCCGCGGGTTTCTCGATCAACACGCTGACCCTGCTGTCGCTGGTCCTCGCGATCGGCCTGGTGGTCGACGACGCGATCGTCATGCTCGAGAACGTCTGGCGGCACATCGAGGACGGCATGGAGCCGGTCAAGGCGGCGCTGGTCGGCTCGAAGGAGGTCGGTTTCGCCATCGTGGCCATGACGCTGACGCTGGCCGCGGTGTATGCGCCGGTGGCCTTCACCACCGGGCGCACCGGCAGGCTCTTCATCGAGTTCGCGCTCACGCTGGCCGGCGCGGTCCTGGTCTCGGGCTTCGTGGCGCTGACGCTCACGCCGATGATGTGCGCGAAGCTGCTGCGCCACGATCCCTCGCCCGGCCGCCTGGTGCGCGCGATCGACTCGTCCCTGAATGCGCTGACCCGCGGCTACGCGCGCCTGCTGCGGCTCACCCTGTCGGCCCGCTGGCTGGTGGTGCTGGTCGGGCTCGCGGTGGCGGGCGCCAGCGTGGTGCTGTGGACCGGCATGAAGCGCGAGCTGGCGCCGGTCGAGGACCGCGCGACGATCGTGGCGATCTTCAACGGCCCCGACGGCGCGTCGATCGATTACACCGACCGCTACGCCAGGCAGGTCGAGGACATCCTGCGCTCGGTGCCCGAGGTCAACCGGGTGTTCGTGGTCACCGGCAGCCCCACGGTGGCCCAGGGGATCAGCTTCACCCGCACGATCGACTGGTCCGAGCGCGAGCGCAAGATCCCGGAGATGATCCGGGAGGTCCAGCCCCGGCTGCTCGGCATTCCCGGCGTGCAGGCCTTCGCGGTGGCGCCGGCCTCGCTCGGCCAGTCGCCGCGCGAGCGGCCGATCAACGTCGTGGTCCTGAGCTCGGACCCCTACGAGACCATCCAGGAGGTCATCGAGCCGATGCTCGCCGACATGCGCGCCGACTCGCGCTTCCAGGGGGTGGACAGCGACCTGCGCCTGAACAAGCCGGAGCTCAAGATCGAGGTGGATCGGGACCGCGCCGCCGACGCCGGCGTGTCGGTCGATGCGATCGGCCGCGCGCTGGAGACCGCGCTCGGCGGGCGGCAGGTCACCCGTTTCAAGCGCGAGGGCGAGCAGTACGACGTGATCGTCCAGTTCGCCCAGGGCGACCGCAGCACGCCGCAGGACATCTCGCGCATCTTCGTGCGCGGCCGCGGCGACACGCTGTTGCAGCTGTCCAGCCTGGTCACGGTGCGCGAGGGCGTCACCGCCCGCGAGCTGAACCACTTCGCCCAGCGCCGCGCGGTGACGATCACCGCGAACCTGTCGCCAGGCGCCTCGCTCGGCGATGCCGTCGACGCGATCGAGACCTATGCCGCGAAGCACCTGAAGCCGGGCTACGGGCTGGACTACAACGGCCAGACCCGCGAGTTCAAGCAGTCGTCGACCGCCCTGCTGGTCACCTTCGCGCTGGCCCTGTGCTTCATCTACCTGGTGCTGGCCGCGCAGTTCGAGAGCTTCGTCGATCCGCTCACCATCATGTTCTCGGTGCCGCTGTCCATGACCGGCGCGCTGGCGCTGCTGCAATGGACGGGCGGCACGATGAACGTCTACAGCCAGATCGGGCTGATCACGCTGGTGGGCCTCATCACCAAGCACGGCATCCTGATCGTCGAGTTCGCCAACCAGCTGCGCGATGCCGGCCGCGAGCTGCGCGAGGCCACGATCGAGGCGGCCAGCCTGCGCCTGCGCCCCATCCTGATGACCACCGGGGCGATGGTGCTGGGCGCGGTGCCGCTCGCGCTGGCCACCGGCGCCGGCGCCGAGAGCCGGATGCAGATCGGCATGGTGATCGTGGGCGGCATGAGCTTCGGCACGCTGCTCACGCTGTTCGTCGTGCCCACCGTGTACACGCTGCTGGCCCGCCGGCGCCACCTGCTGGCGGCCGATCCGGGCGGCGGCGAGCCGGCCGCCCACGGCGCCCCGGCCGTCCCCGGAGGCACGACCGCCTCGACCCTTCCCACCGGACACGCATCCCGATGAGCCTTCGCCAGATCGTCCTCGACACCGAGACCACCGGCCTGTCGCCCGAAGACGGCCACCGCGTCATCGAGATCGGCTGCGTCGAGATCGTCGACAGGCGGCTCACCGGCCGCCGGCTGCATCTGTACATGAACCCCGAGCGCGAGATCGACCAGGGGGCGCTCGAGGTCCACGGCCTGACGCTCGAGCGCCTGTCGGGCGAGCCGCGCTTCGCCGAAGTGGCCGACCGCATCGCCGAGTTCGTTTCGGGCGCCGAGCTGCTGATCCACAACGCGCCCTTCGACCTGGGCTTCCTCGACGCCGAGCATCGCCGGCTCGGGCGCCCGCCCTTCGAGAAGCTGGCCGTCGGCGTGCTCGACACGCTCGCGCTGGCGCGCGAGTTGCACCCTGGCCGGCGCAATTCGCTCGATGCACTGTGCGAGCGCTACGCGGTCTCGAACGCGCACCGCAAGCTGCACGGGGCGCTGCTCGACGCCGAGCTGCTGGCCGACGTGTACCTCGCGATGACGCGGGGCCAGGACAGCCTCGAGATCGCGCTGGGCGGCGGGGCGGACGCACTGGGGGGCATCGACGGCGACGGCCAGTGGCCGCCGGCCGGCCTGCCGGTGCTCGCGGCCGACGAAGCCGAGCGGGCGGCGCACGAGGCGCTGCTCGCCGACATCGCGCGCGAGTCGAAGAAGCCGGCGCTCTGGACCGCGCTGGCCGCGGCGCAGCAGGTGCCGCAGGCCGGCGGCTGAAGCCGGCCGCGCGCCGGCGCGGGCCGGGCGAAGGCCCCGGCGCAGGCGGGGGAGGGGGGCGGCGAATTCGACTAAACTTCGTGGTCACCACGAAGGAACGCATGAAAGAACATCGTCACGCCCGTGCCCGCGAGCGCAAGGCGCACCTCTCTCCCGACGCGGAGCGGATGGTGGCGGCCGCGCTGGGGCTCGCCAACTCCGGCAGCAGGATCGAGGATCGCTTCTGGGAGGCCCAGCTCGCCGCCCGGATCGAGCGCCTGCTCGACAGCGGGCACATCCAGGCCGTCTACGATTCGCTCGACCGCCTGCACCAGACCGACAGCGAGGCCTATGGCGCGCTGATCGAGGCGGTCGAAGAGGCCGCCGAAACCGTCAGCACGGAGATCGACGGCCAGCGCTGGGACATGCTGCTGGTGGCCGCCCCGCTGGTGGTCTGGACCCGGTTCAGGATCCCGTCCGGCCCTCTGCCGGCCGAGGCGGCGCAGGCCCTGGCGGCGCACTGGCAGGGGCACGTGCTGTCGCGTCCCGCGCGCTTCCGGATGTCTCCCTGCCTGTACAGCATCGACCAGTTGCCGCGCGACTTCGGCGAGCTGCGCCGGGTCACCCGCAAGCTGGGGCTGGCGGCGGTGAGCGGACAGGCCGCGAAGCTCGACCTGAAGACCCTGCCCGAGACCGCCGAGATGCTGGCGGATTCCCGCTTCCTGCTCGGCGTGGTCGCCGTGCCCTCGGGCGCGCCGCTGTTCCGCTGGCAGGAGTCCGAACCCGGCGACCATGCCAGCCGCGTGCAGTGCCTGGAGCAATGGATCGCGCAGGCGCGGCCGAACATCGAGCCCCTGCTGCCGGGCTGCGGCTTCGAGTGCCTGCTGCCCGACGCCTTCCACCTGAACCTGCGCGAGTCCGACCGGCGGGTCCGCCCCTATTCGATCCGCGCGGCGGTCCACTACCTGACCCATGCGCTCGACATCGAGCCGTCGCAGATTCGCGCCACGGTCGCGCCCTTCGGCGACGAGCGGGCCGACGAGTACCGGATCGGCCTGAGCGTGGGCGAAGACGACGAGGACGTCGCCCATGGAATCGTCTGGCCCTTGCTGGGCGCCGAGAGCGAGGACGACGAGCCGCCGCCGCTCGAGCAGATCCGCGAGGTGCTGCGCGAGGTCGGTGTCGCCGAGATGCGGCTCTGGCCCGACCTGACGGAGCCCGAGTTCTGCGAGGACTGCGGGGTGCCGCTCTACCCCAATGGCAAGGGCGAGGTGGTCCACGCCGAAATGCCCGGCGACGTCGAACCCGATTCCACGCACTTCCACTGAACGCGTGAATAAATCTACTGCGCGGTCCGATCTCGCGCCTGCGATGCTCGCCGTACGCCTTCGTACGGCTGCGCTTCTCGGCGCGACCTCGAACCGCTCGCTACGATTTCTTCACGCGTTCCGGGCTGGGGCGTCGCGCTAAGGCTGCTTCTTCAGTTTCGCGGCGGCTTCGGCGATCCGGTCGTCGAGGTAGGCGCCGTAGAAGTCCGCCGACGGGTAGCCGAGCAGGCGCTCGGCGAGTTCGCCCTCCGGGCCCAGGAAGGCCACGGTGGGCGCGAAGCGCACCCCCATTGCCTTGGCGATCCCGGCCGGGGTCTCGCCGTCCGCGAAGGGCTTGCGATCGAGCAGGTCGAGTTCCACCACGATCACCCCCAGCTTCTGCTGGTCGCGCGCCAGGTAGCGCAGGTGGTCGCGTCGCACCAGTTCGCACCAGGCGCAGCCCACGCTCGAGAACATCAGCACGATCGGTCGGCCGGTGGCCCGGCTCTCGGCCAGCACCGCCTTCCACGACTCGGGGCGGGGAAGGGCGAGCTTGGTGTTCTTCCAGACCCCGGCCGGTGCCGAAGCGGCGGGTGCGCCGGCGGCGGGCCGGGTGGCGTCGGGGTCGCCCGGCGTTGCTCCGGAGGCCGCTCCAGGGGCCGCCCCGGCGGCAGGGGCGAGCAAGGCGATCGCGAGTGCGGCTGCGAACGAGAACGAGCTCGCTGACAGTGAAAAGAGCCCGGGAAAATCGCGATGTGACATTTGTAAAGAATACCCCGCGGGTCGAGTTTATCGCTGCTTGACCATATGCGCATATGTGCATATAGTCCCGCCGACTGCGCAATCTGATCAAAGTCAAGCGCGGTGTCGAGGAGATCTCTCATGGACGAACTCGGCCAGGTTTGCGAGGCCGTTTCGCGCTATTTCACGCTGCTGTCGGAGCCGATGCGGGTGCGAATCCTGCATGCGATCTGCCAGCGCGAGAAGACCGTGTCGGAGATCGTTGCGGAAACCGGCGCCACCCAGACCAACGTCTCGCGTCATCTCAGCACGATGCATCGCGCCGGCGTCCTCACCCGCCGCAAGGACGGGAACTTCATCTATTACGGCGTCGGCGACAGCGCGCTGACCGAGATCTGCCGCACCGTGTGCGTGCACATCGCGTCCCGCGACGAGGACGCCGCCGGCCGAAACAGCCTGCTGGCGATCGCCAAGGATCTCGATCCGGCGTTCGCCCGGCCCCCCCTCGCCAGGAACGGCAAATCCCCCGGTGCCACGCAAGGCACTTCCCCGCTGTCTGCCGACCTCCTTCCGGGGGACGGCATCCGGAGTACCGAATGACCGACCGCAATCCGACCCCGGGCCGAATCCAGAAGGCTCCGGAGAACTTCCTGTCGCCCGAGAAGATGGAGCAGGCGCGTCGCGCGCGCCGTTCCTTCATGGGCAAGGCGCTCGCCATGGGCGCCGGCGCCAGCGCGACGACGGTCGCGGGCGCGGCCCGGGCTGACGATCCCGCCATCGTGAAGCTGCCGGCGCACACCACCGGCCTGGGCCAGCCGGTGGCCGCCCGCGGCTACGGATCGCCGTCGCAGTGGGAGCGCAACCTGCAGCGTCGCGAAAGCCCGGGCCTGACGCGCGTGTCGGCGGCCTCGGTCAGCTTCGCGCCGCTGCAGGGCATGTTCGGGATCATCACGCCCAACGGCCTGCACTTCGAGCGTCACCACCAGGGCTGGTGGGACATCGATCCCAGCCAGCATCGGCTGATGATCAACGGCCTGGTCAAGGAAGCTCGCGTCTTCACGATGGACGAGCTGAT
>MEEC01000117.1 GCA_001724315.1 Lautropia sp. SCN 70-15
GAGCCTCTTCGTGGCGGCCTACCTGTGGTGGCTCGAGGTTTACGCGGACCCGCTCGAGGCGCTGCGCTACGCGAGCTTCAACCTGGTGTCGATCGCGTCGACCACCGGCTACGCGTCGACCGACTACGCCACCTGGCCGGTGTTCGCGCCCATCCTGATGATCCTGCTGTCCTGCTTCGCCACCTCGGCGGGCTCGACCGGCGCGGGCATCAAGATGATCCGGGCGATCATCCTCGCGAAACAGGCGGCCCGCGAGCTGGCCCGAATCCACCACCCGAAGGCCACGCTGCCGCTGCAGGTCGAGGGCGTGTCCGTGGAAAACAAGGTGGTGTTCTCCGTGCTCGCCTTCATGCTGATGTACGGCGGCACGGTGATCGTGACGACGCTGGCGCTGATCTTCTCGGGCCTGGACCCGGTGACCGCGTTCACCGCGATCCTGGCCAGCGTCAACAACATGGGCCCCGGCCTGGGGCCGGTCGGCCCGGCCGGCAACTACGCGGTGCTGACCGACTTCCAGACCTGGGTCTGCACGATCGCGATGCTGCTCGGCCGGCTCGAGATGTTCAGCCTGCTGGTGCTGCTCACGCCGGGCTTCTGGCGGCGCTGAGCGCCGCCTGCTTCAGCCCGCCGACCCGACCTTGCCGGCCGCCGTGGCCGCCGGCGCCGCGGGCCGGGAGATCATCAGCTGGCTCGCAATGGTGGCCGCGATCAGGCCCGCGCCGATCAGGTCGGTCACGATGCCCGGCTTGATCAGCGCGAACGCCGCGCCGATCAGCATGATCCGCTCCCAGATCCGGGTGGTGCCGAAGAAGAAGTAGCTGTGCAGGCCGCCCGCCAGGCAGATCACGCCCACCGTGGCGCTCACGATGGTCAGCGCGATCGTGGAGGCGTCGCCGATCAGCAGCAGCGACGGGCCGTACACGAACATGAAGGGGATGATGTAGCCGGTGAGTCCGAGCTTGACCGCCGCCCAGCTGCTTTCCATCAGGCCCGCGCGCGAGATGCCGTTGGCCGCGTAGACTGCCATGGCCACCGGCGGGGTGATCGCCGACAGCACCGCGAAGTACAGCACGAACAGGTGGGCCGCCTCGACCTGCACGCCCAGCTTGACCAGCGCCGGCACCAGCAGGGCCACCTGCACGATGTAGGCCGGCGTGGTGGGCAGGCCCATGCCCAGCACGATGCCGGCGGCCATGGTGAGGATCAGCGCCAGGATCAGCGAGTTCTGCGACAGCGCCAGCACGATGCCGGTGAAGGTGAGGCCCAGGCCGGTCAGCGTGATCGTGCCGATGACGATGCCGGCGCAGGCGCAGGCCAGCGCCACGATCACCGTGTTCTTGGCGCCGGCCTCGAGCGCATCGATGATCACCGGGATGGTGAAGGTCTTGCGGGTGTTGGCGCGCAGCCAGGTGGTGGGCACCACCGACGCAATGCCGCACAGCGCGGCGAAGGCGGCGCTGAAGCCTGCGAGCAGCACGCCGATGATGATCGCCAGCGGCAGGAACAGGTGGCCGCGCTCGCGCAGCACCTGGCCCACGCGCGGCAGGTCGGGCTTGGGCAGCCCGACCAGGCCCACGCGGCGGGCCTCGAAGTGCACCGCCATGAACACCGCAAGGTAGTACAGGATGGCCGGCAGGATCGCGAAGGTGGCCACCGTGAGGTAGGACACGCCCAGGAACTCGGCCATCACGAAGGCTGCCGCGCCCATGATCGGGGGCATCAGCTGGCCGCCGGTGGAGGCCACCGCCTCGACCGCGCCGGCGAAGGCCGGCCGGTAGCCGGTTCGCGCCATCAGCGGGATGGTGAAGGTGCCGGTGGTCATCACGTTGGCCACCGCGCTGCCCGACACCGTGCCGAACAGGCTGCTGGTGATGATCGCGACCTTGGCGGGGCCGCCCGAGGTGTGGCCGGCCAGCGCCAGCGCGAAGTCCATGAACAGCTGCCCGGCGCCGCTGCGCTCGACGAAGGCGCCGAACAGGATGAACAGCATCACGTAGGTCGCCGACACGTAGAGCGGGATGCCGAAGATGCCCTCGGTCGTCAGGTACAGCTGGTCGAGCATGATCCCGATCGACTGGTTGCCCACGGTGAGGCCGTACAGCAGGAAGGCCAGCGCGGTGATCGGCAGCGCCCAGCCGGTCGCGCGGCGGGTCGCCTCGAGCAGCAGCAGGGTCAGGCCGCCGCCGAAGACGTAGTCGAGGACGATCGGGTCGTCGACGTAGTACATCCGGTTCTGGATGTACTGCAGGTTGAAGGTCGGATAGAGCGCCGACGCCGCGGCGGCGATCAGCAGGATCAGGTCGAAGACGGTGGGCTCGCGCCGACCGAAACCCGGGAACATCAGGAAGGCCAGCACCATCGCGAAGGCCAGGTGCAGCCCGCGCATCACGTAGGCGTCGGGCGGCCCCACCTGGGCCACGTACAGGTGGAAGACCGACATGCCGACGCCGGTCAGCGTCAGGATCCATCGGGTCAGGGAGGCGGGCAGCGTGAACATCGTCAGGCGTCCTGGGCGGTTACCGGAAGGAATAACGACGACGGCCCGCCGTCAGGCCACTGGTCCGACGGCGGGCCGCATGGCCGCGAGGGCGGCCGGGGCGCTTACATCACGCCCTGTTCCTTGTAGAACTTGACGGCGCCCTTGTGCATCGGCACGCCGATGTCTTCGGCCATGACCTTGGGCGTGGTCTTGCCCATGACCTTGGCGATCGCGGTCAGGTCGGCGTTGTTCGCGTTCATGCCCTTCAGCACGTTGTAGACCACGTTCTCGTCGAGGTCGCAGCGCGCGATCAGGTGCGTGGCGTAGCCGACGGCCTGCACGTCCTTGTCCTGCTTGGGATAGGTGCCGGCGGGGATCGTGAGCTTGGTGTAGCCCGGATTCAGCTTGCGCATCGCCTCGAACTTGTCGTCCGGGATCGGGACCAGCTTGATGTCGCGGGCCGAGGCCAGATCCATGACCGACGAGGCCGGGATGGTGGTGCCCAGGGTGAAGGCCTGCGCGTTGTTGTCCTTCATCAGCGACACCGCGTCGGTGTAGGACACGTGGCTCACCCGCGCCATGTCCTTGTAGCCCAGGCCGTAGACCTCGAGCGCCTGCACGGTGATGAACTCGGCGGTGTTGCCCTTGGGCTGGACCGCGATCGGCTTGCCCTTTAGGTCGGCGAGCGTGTTGACACCCGAATCGGCGTTCGCGACGATCTGCAGGTACTGCGGATACAGCGTGGCCACGTTGCAGACGTTCTTGGTCGCCGTGTCGAAGGGCGCGCGGCCCGCGACGCCGTCGACCGTGGAGATGGAATTGCCGAAGCCCATGTCGGCCTTGCCCGCCTCGACCGCCTTCACGTTGGCGATGCCGGCGCCCGGCAGGACCTGGATCTTGATGCCCGCGGTCTTGTCGGCGATGTTGGCCATCGCGCCGCCCAGCGGGTACCACGAGCCGCCCTGCGGGCCGGTCATCAGCCGGACCTGCTGGGCCTGGGCCGCGCCGGCGGCGAACATGGCGGCGCCGACGGCGGCCGCGATGGCGATCTTCCTGGTCTCGATGCTCATTGGCTGTCTCCTCTTTGCGATTTGAGCGGGTGAGGGTCCGGCCTGACCGGCCCTGCGGCACCGATGGTATTACATGACGGAGTGCCGCGCTCGCAAGGGCGAGCACGGCGCTCGGCGCGGGCGGCGAGGCTCGCGCCCTGGGCGTCCCCGCGCGAGCGGGTACCATCGAAAGCCTGGATCTGCTCAGGAAACTCCCGGAATGGCAAAAAGGCCCCTGATCGTCGGTGTCGGCGGCACCACTCGCGTCGGTTCGACCGCAGAGCGGGCGATGAAGGCCGTGCTCGCGCACGCCGCGTCGCTGGACTGCGACACCCTGGCCTTCGGCGCGGGCGCACTGCCGATCGAGCCCTACGACCCCGGGCGCGTCGAGCGCAGCGAGCAGGCGCTGGCGCTGGTCTCCGCGCTTCGCCGGGCCGACGGCGTGGTCATTGCCACGCCTGCCTATCACGGGGGCGTGTCGGGGCTCGTCAAGAACGCGATCGACTTCGTCGAGGACCTTCGCGATGACCAGCGCGTCTACCTGAGCGGTCGCGCGGTCGGCTGCGTGGTATGCGCGGACGGGCCGCAGGCGATGGGTTCCACCCTGTCCGCGCTGAGGGCGATCGTCCACGCGCTGCGGGGCTGGCCGACACCCTACGGCGCTGCCCTGGCCGCCCGTTCCAGGCCCTTCGGTGACGATGGCGCGGCGGCCGATCCGGCAGCGCTGCGGGCCTGCGAGATCGTGGCCGAGGAAGTCGTGGCCTTTGCCCGGATGTCGATGCGCACGTGAAGCCTTGCTGCGCGGAGAAATCCCCGGAGCCGTTGCGGGATTTCGTTGACGCTGGGCCGAGGCGCTGTTTCAATTCGCGCTCCTCTCCAGGGGAGTAGCCGGCGCGCGGGTCTTTCACCGCGTGCCGCGGCATCGTCATTACGGCATCGGTCGATCCGGCAATCGACCGCCTGTCCGGTGCCGTGATCCCGGGCGCATGCGCGCCTCCGGGCGGCGAGACCAGCGAGGACCTTCGACAAATCGGTCATCCGGCCCCTGCCAGGCCGGAACAGAAAGGTCTACTCGATGATCTCCATCGGCACGCCGCTGCTGTGGTCGCTGTTTGCGGCCTTCGTCCTGGTCGCGCTCGCGATCGATTTCTTCGCCATGAACCGCCAGGGTGCGCACGCAGTGTCGATGCGCGAGGCGGGCATCTGGTCGCTGGTCTGGGTCGCGGTCTCCTTCGTGTTCGTCGGCTGGCTCTGGTGGTACCTCGGCGGCACGTCGGGCGACGCCGCTGCGAGCGCGCTGGCCGACGCGAAGGCGCTGGAGTTCGTGACCGGCTACCTGGTCGAGAAGGCGCTCGCGGTCGACAACATCTTCGTGTTCCTGATGTTGTTCACTTATTTCGCAGTGCCGGCCGAGTTCCAGAAGCGGGTGCTGATGATCGGCATCATCGGCGCGCTGGTGCTGCGCGCGGTCATGATCCTGGTCGGCGCCTGGCTGATCTCCCAGTTCCACTGGGTCATGTACGTGTTCGGCGCTTTCCTGGTCTTCACCGGCATCAAGATGTGGTGGGCGGCCGGGCAGGAGCCCGACCTGGACGCGAACCCCGCGCTGCGCTGGATCAACCGGCACATGAAGATCTCGTCGAACTACGATGGCGAGCGCTTCTTCACGGTGGAGAACGGCGTGCGGATGGCCACGCCGCTGTTCGTCGTGATCCTGCTGATCGGCATCGTCGACGTGGTGTTCGCGGTCGACTCGATCCCGGCGATCTTCGCGATCACCACCGATCCGTTCATCGTGCTGACCTCCAACGTGTTCGCGATCCTGGGCCTGCGGGCGATGTACTTCCTGCTCGCCGGCATGCACGAGCGCTTCCACCTGCTGTCCTACGGCCTGGCGGTGGTGCTGGTGTTCATCGGCACGAAGATGCTGCTGATCGACGTGTACAAGATCCCGATCGTCTGGTCGCTGGGCTTCACGGTCACCACGCTGGCGGTCACGATGCTGTTGTCGCTGCGCATCCCGGCGCGGCCGGGCGAGGCGGGCAGCGCCTACCCCTTCGGCGCGAAGAAGCGCGAGGCGACGCCGCAGGAGTCGCGCTGAGCGGGTGTCAGGCCAGTTGCCCGATCGTCTTGCGGAAGCGCGCCAGCGACAGCAGGAAGAGCAGCGCGCCGATACCGATCATCCACAGCAGGGGCTGCCAGACCACCTCGAAGCCGGCCCCCCGGTACAGGATGGCCTGGCTCAGCTCGGTGTAGTGGGTGGTCGGCGACGCCAGCATGATGTCGCGCACGAATCGCGGCATGCTCTCGCGCGGGGTGATCCCGCCCGAGAGCAGTTGCAGCGGCATCATCGTGAGCACGATCAGCAGGCCGAACTGGGGCATGCTGCGCGCGATGGTCGCCATGAAGATGCCCATCGACGTGGTGGCGAACAGGTGGACCGCGGTGCCCGCCAGAAACAGCGCGATCGAGCCCTCGATCGGCACCTTCAACAGCCCCTGGATCACGATCGCGAGCGAAGCTGCGGTGGCGACCATGACCGCCAGCACCGTGGCCCAGACCTTGCCCAGCATGATCTCGGCCGGCGTGACCGGCATCGCCAGCAGGTGCTCGACCGTGCCGTGCTCGCGCTCGCGGATCAGCGCCGCGCCGGCGAGGATGATGGACAGCATGGTCACGTTGCTCACCACCTCCATCAGCGAGGTGAACCACGAGGGCTCGAGCGCCGGATTGAAGCGCGCGCGGATCGCGAGGTCCACCGGCGGCGCGGGGCTGTCGCGATAGCGCTGCACGAACTCGGTTACTTCGCCGGTCACGATCATCTGGATCAGGCCGTTGCCGATGAAGGCCTGGCTCATCCGGGTGGCGTCCACGTTGAGCTGCACGCTCGGGGACCGGCCGCTCAGCACGTCGCCCTGGAAGCCGGGCGGGATGTCCAGCACGAACGTATAGCGCCCGGCGTCCAGCGCCGGGTCGACCTCGGCCAGCGAGATCCGGGCGGGGTGGGTGAAATGCGGCGGGTAGAAGGCCGACGCGATCCGGGCCGACAGCGCGGAGTCGTCTTCGTCGACGATCGCGATCGGCGCCATGTGCAGGGTTTCGGGCGCCGCGGTGCCGGCGGTATAGACCGACACGGTGAACGAGTAGACGATCAGCACCAGCATCATCGGATCGCGCCAGAGGCTCCAGAGCTCCTTGACGCCGAGCCGCCAGACGTTGGCCAGCCGCTGCCCGGACAGTCGCCGGTTCATCTCAGCGCTCCTGCTTCTTCAGCAGCAGGATCGCCGCGCCGGTGATCGCCGGGGCCGCCAGCAGCAGCGGCCAGAAGGAAGCCCCCAGGTCCTCGAAGCCGAGCGCCTTGCTGAACACGCCCCGGCTGATCGTGAACATGTGGCTCGCCGGATAGAGCTCGCCGATCACCCGCCCGGCGCCCTCGAGCGAGGACACTGGATTGATCAGGCCGGCGAACTGCACCGCCGGCAGCATCGTGCCCACCATGGCGAAGAACATCGCGGCGATCTGGCTGCGGGTCAGCGCGGAGGCCAGCAGCCCCATGGCGGTGCTGCTCACGCTGAACAGCAGGGCGGCGAGCAACAGGGCAGGGAAGCTGCCGGTGATCGGCACGTCGAAGATCGCGACCGAGGCCAGGCACATCAGCACGAAGTTGAGCATCGCCAGCGCCACGTACGGCATCTGCTTGCCGAGCATGAACTCGGTGCGGGTGACCGGCGTCACGTACAGGTTGACGATCGAGCCGAGTTCCTTCTCGCGCACCACGGCCAGCGCGGTCAGCATGGACGGCAGCATCAGCAGCAGCAGCGGAATCACTGCAGGCACCATCGCCGGCAGGCTGCGCACGTCCGGGTTGTAGCGGTAGCGCGTCTCCACGCTCGCGACGGCCGCCGGCAGGCTGCCGGTGCGTTCGCGCGCCTGCTCGAGCAGCCAGTGCTGGTGCATGCCCTGGGCGTAGCCGCTCACGGTCTCGCCGCGCTGGGGCATCGCGCCGTCCACCCAGGCGCCGATCTCGACCGGCTTGCCGCGCAGCAGGTCCCGGCCGAAGCCTGGCGGGATCTCGATTGCCAGCGACAGCTCGTCGTTGCGCATGCGGCGATCCAGTTCGGCGTAGTCGGCGATCGGCGGTCGCTCCACGAAGTAGCGCGAGCCGGACAGGTTCAGCGCGTAGTTCTGGCTGATCGTGCTCTGGTCGCGGTCGAGCACCGCGTAGCGCAGGCCCTCGACGTCCATGTTCAGGCCGAAGCCGAGCACGAACATCAGGACCAGCGAGCCGGCGAGCGCCAGCGTGGCCCGCACCGGGTCGCGCTGCAGCTCCAGGCTCTCGCGCCAGAGGTAGCTGTAGAAGCGGCGGAAGGAACGGCGAAAGCGGCTGCCGCCGTTGCCGCGTAGCGCGACGGCGGCGGGGTCGACAGCGGCGGGGTCGACAGCGGCGGGGTCGACAGCGGCGGGGTCGACA
>MEEC01000118.1 GCA_001724315.1 Lautropia sp. SCN 70-15
TCCTGCGATCCGAGTGAGCCTTGCGCCCTTCCGGATCGCAGCGCTCGGTCCGGGCCATGATTGCAGCCTGTTCGAAAGCGGCACGCCGGCGCTGGATCGCTACCTGCGCGAGCAGGTGACTCAGGACATCCGCCGTCGTATCGCCGCGTGTTTCGTTGCGCTCACCGACGAGTTTCGAATCGCTGCCTACTACACCCTCTCGGCGGCCAGCGTGCCCCTGCAGGATCTGCCCACAGACATCGCGCGCAGGTTGCCGCGCTATCCATCGATACCGGCGATCCGAATGGGTCGGCTTGCCGTGGACAAAGCATTCCAGGGCCGGGGACTCGGCGGCGCCCTGCTGGTCAACGCAATGCGACGTTCGGTCGCTTCGGAGATCCCGGGCGTTGCACTGATCGTCGACGCGAAGGACTCCCGAGCAGCCGAATTCTATCGACATCACGGCTTCATGCCGTTTGCAGACTCGGCACTGAAGCTGTTCCTGCCGTTGGCGACGGCGCGGTGAAGCCATGGGCCGCGGGGTCGCGGCCGATCACGCCCGGCGTGTAGACATCCGTTCGAGACGTTTCCGAATCCGCAGCTGGATTTCCGGCGCTCGGATCGATGCATTGATTTGACGCGTCACCTCGGCAACCTCGCGCAGTTCTGTTGGAACTCGTTCATCGGCACGAGCATCGAACCAGAGTGGAAGATCCGACAGATGCCAGAGGCTGACGCTGCCCTCGTAAACCGGAGAGGGAAAGTCATGGAGATGGGAGAGCATCAGCTTTCGCATGCCCTGACGTGAGACGCCCAGACGTTCGGCAACGTCCGTCAGCCCGACGAGGTCGGGAGCAGCCTCGATGAGGTCTGCACCGGGTATGGCTTGCCGGACATCGGCGATCGCCGAGAGAATCGCCTCGCTGGCCGAAGGGGCCTCCCGCGAGAACTGCAGGGCCATCCGCCCAGGCTGGCCGATGCCGACGAAGGCATCGTCGCACCCGCATTCGCCCAGCCGTTCGACGAGGGCGTGATCAGGTTGGCTCGACGCGACCTTCGGCTTGGATCCATGAGCCGATGGCGGCGAAGCCGCCTGAGGTATTACAATGCGCTGAATCGTAATACCCAGGGCCGCCAAATGCCGACAACGGTCACCATAAAGGGGCAGGTCACCATCCCGAAGCACATCCGGGATTCGCTCGGCCTGTCGCCAGGCAGCTCGGTGGACTTCGCGGTAAACGACGAAGGCGATGTCGTCATCCGCAAGGTTGCTGTCAGCAGGCCACAGGCGCCCGACAGATTCGATAGGGCCCGCGGAAGGGCCGATATCAAGTGGCGCACCGATGAATTGATGGCGCTGCTTCGGGGCGAGGACTGATGCTGCTGGTCGACAGCAATGTGCTGATCGATGTTCTGGAGGACGACCCGAACTGGCTCGAGTGGTCGATCTCCCAGTTGCGCACACAGTCCAGGGTTCATCGATTGGCTATCAATCCGATCATCTACGCCGAGATCTCGCTCACATTCTCTTCGGCGGACGCCCTGGATCAAGCGGTCGAAGACCTCGGCCTCGCGCTGTTCGAACTCCCCCGCTCGGCGCTCTTCCTCGCCGGCAAGGCCTTCGCGCGCTACCGTCGGCAAGGCGGCGCCAAGGGGAACGTACTCGGAGATTTCTTCGTCGGCGCTCACGCGGCAGTGTCGGGGTGGCCGGTGCTGACCCGGGATGCCCGTCGCTATGCCACGTACTTTCCGACGGTCAGGCTGATTACGCCCGTCGGGTAGATCGGCAGCGGATCACCCGAGCCCTTCGAACTCCCCCACCAGCCTCTCCACCCGCCTGTCCCAGGTGTTGGCCCGCGCGTAGGCCACGATCGCCTCGCGATCCCACTGCCGCGCGAGTCCGCGGTCGATCGCGTCCCGGAAGGCGTAGGGGTCCCACCAGTCGACCAGCTCGCCCACCTCGCGGTCGGCCACCACCTCGGGGTTGCCGCCCACGCGCGTGGTCACCACCGGCAGGCCGCAGGCCATGGCCTCGAGGAACACGTTGGACCAGCCCTCGAACTCGGTGGCCTGCGCGAACAGGTCGGACGCGCCGTAGTACCACTTGAGTTCGTCGTGCGGCTGTCGGCCGAAGAAGCGCACGATGTCGTGCACGCCGTGCTCGCGGGCCAGCGCCTCGAGCTCGGGGCGCATGTCGCCCTGCGAGGCGCCACCGCCCACGATCAGGTAGAGCAGCCTCGGGTAACGCTCGCGCAGCGCCGGCAGCAGCGGAATCACTCGCTGGAAGCCCTTGAGCGGCACCAGGTTGCCTACGCCGATCAGCACGGTGGCATCGGCCGGAATGCCGAGCCTGAGCCGGGCCTCGGCCTTGTCCACCGGCGCGAACTTCGCCAGGTCCACACCGTTGCCGATCACCGAGACCTTTTCGGGCGCGATGCCGAGCTTGCCCGCCACATTGTTCTTGAGCGCCTCGGACACCGCAATCAGCCGATCGGCCGAGCGCATCGCCTCGACCAGCATCGGCTCGCGGTCCGTGCCGATCAGCCACTCGTCCTTGCTGCCGCGGATCGTGATCGCGCAGGGCAGCTTCAGCCGCCTGGCGATGCGGGTGGCGGCCCAGCCATCCGGATACAGGAAGTGCGCGTCGATGGCGGTGGCCAGGAAACGGTCCTGGATGCGCCGCACGCAGCGCTCGGTGCCGCGCCACATCAGCCAGCCGTCGAAGCGCTTGGCCACGCCCGGCAGCGACAGCCAGCGCGGACGGTGCACCTCGACCCCGTCCATCGTTTCGCGCACCGGCGCCATCGGCCGAAAGGCCGGCCGAAACAGGCGGATCAGCCAGTCGAACGGCGACCAGGCCTGGGGCGCCACCACCACGATCGGAATGCGCTGGCCGACCCGGAACATCCGCTCCCGGATGAACACGCCGGCCTGCGGCGCGGCCGGGCTCGGGAAGAGGCTCGAGTAGACGATCAGGCGGGTCTGGGCCTTGTCGGTTCGGGCGATGGCAGCGGAGTCGTTCACGGCCGGGATGGTAGCGGGTGGCGGGGCGCGCGGACTAGGTCGTGTAGGCGATGGACGTGCGGGAGTGCGCGGATCTACGCTTTGACTCGTGGATCGATGGACTTCATGGATCGACCGAACTCGTGGATCGAACGAGCTTGTCGGAGATCTTTTTTGGTTCCAAAATGGCTTCGTTTGATGCCAGGAGGAAGCAATGGCCGTCAACCTCTCGATCAAGGGCGTTCCCGACGACATCGCCGAGCGCCTGCGCGCACGTGCCGCGCGCAATCACCGGTCCCTGCAGGGGGAGTTGATGGCCATTGTTTCGCAGGCGGCGGCGGAGGCGAGCGAAGAGACGGCGCTGGGCGGCGCCGGGAAAGCCGGCCCGATTGCCAGTGCAGGTCCCGCTCCCGTGATGAGCGGGCGCCAGTCCTTTCGCCGGGGCACCATGACCGTCGACGAAGTGCTTGCGAAGATCCGCGAGGTGTTCCCCGCGCCGCCCACTGGCCTGCCGGATTCGGTTGACATCATCCGAGAAGCGAGGGATAGCCGTTGAACCCGCGCCCGGCACACCGAAGACAGTTGATCATCGCCGAGCCTCCGCCCCGATTCCGGGTGAGCCCGCCACTGACGGTGGACTGCAGCGTGATCGCAGCCTTGTTGTTCGCGGAGCCGCGCGCCGACGAGGCGCGAACGATGATTGCCAACCGCAATCTCCACGCACCGACCTTGATCGACTACGAGATCGTCAACGTCGCGACCAGAAAGGCGAATGTTGGCTTCGAGAGCCAGGTCGAAGCGGCGCTGGGGCACTACGCCGGCCTGGCGATCGACTTCCACGCGATCGATCTTGCCGAGACCCTCGCCATCGCACGCCGGTACGCGATCAGCGCTTACGACGCCGCCTATCTCTGGCTGGCCGGCTTTCTGAAAACGCCCCTGGCTACCTTCGACGCGCGGCTGGGCAAGGCGGCTCAGCGGTATCTGGGTTCGCTGGGCAAAGGTTGACTGGTTTGCCGGATGGCACGTATCGTCCATGTATATGCGCATTAAATGCGCATGGGAGCCAGCTCACCATGAATGTCATCCGTGAAACCCGATCCGACGCTGCGCGCAAACGGCCGGTGAACCTGAGCTTGAACGAAGAACTCGTCGATCAGGCCAGGGCGTTTACCGACAATCTTTCCGCCGTCGTGGAGGACTTGTTGCGCCGGTACGTAAGCGAGCGGAACGAGGCATTACGTACCCGGATGCAAGAGGCAGACCGACTCGCATCGATGTGGAACGCGTTCAACGAGCGGAACGGTTCGTTTGCCGACGAGCATTCGACGCTCTGAGATGCCTCAATTCGACGTTCACCGAAACTCGGGCCGCCACAAGAACACGATTCCGTTCGTGGTCGTCGTGCAGTCCTCGCTTTTCGACCGATACCGCCGACGTGTAGTCGTCCCTATGGTGCGCTCCAGCGAGATCCGTGACACTGCCCTCGCACATCGCTCGCGAATGAATCCGATCTTCGTCGTGGAGGAGATCGAGGTCGTGCTGCATCCGCTCGAGATCGTATCCGTGGCCGTCGACGAGCTTGGCGAGCGGGTCACGTCCCTTGCCGACCGGGGAAGCGACATCGCCGACGCTCTCGACGAAATGCTGACCCGCTCCTGGTCGTAGCGTCCGCGCAAGCTTCAGCGCAACCCGAAGTAGATGTTCGCCGTCAGGAAGCCCTGCTTGCTGCCGCAATCGAAGCGCTTGCCGCCGAAGCGGTAGCCGTGCAGCCCCGGGCTCTCGATCTGGCGGGCCAGGGCATCGGTGAGCTGGATCTCGCCGCCGGCGCCGGGCGGCAGGTCCACCAGGGTCTTCATCACGCTGGGGTGCAGGATGTACCGGCCCACCACCGCGTAGGTGGACGGCGCGTCTTCGATGGCCGGCTTTTCCACGATGGCGCTCACGCGCATGCGCGGGCCCTGCTCGTCCACCGGGGCCACGATGCCGTACTTGCTCACGTCGGTCCGCGGCACCTGCTCCACCGCCACCACGCTGCCGCCGGTTGACTCGGCGAAGGGCAGCATCTGCTTGAGCACGCCCTCGGGGTGGCCGTCGATCAGGTCGTCGGGCAGCAACACCGCGAAGTGCTCGTCGGGCCCGATCATGGGCGCTGCGCACAGCACCGCGTGCCCCAGGCCCAGCGGCGCGTGCTGGCGCACGAACAGCACCTTCACGTGCGGCGGAATGATGTTGCGCACCAGGTCCAGCGCCTCGGTCTTGCCCTTGGCCTCGAGCTCGGCCTCGAGCTCGGGATTGCGGTCGAAGTAGTCCTCCACCGCGCGCTTGGAGCGCCCGGTCACGAAGATCAGCGTGTCGCAGCCGGCCTCGATCGCCTCGTCCACCGCGTACTGGATGATCGGCCGGTCGACGATCGGCAGCATCTCCTTCGGGATCGACTTGGTGGCGGGCAAGAAGCGGGTGCCCATGCCGGCGACGGGAAAGACGGCCTTCTTCAGTTGCATCGGTGCGTGTCGGTGATGCGCTCGCGCGGGGAGCGGAGGAGGAATGGTAGCGGGGAACGCGGTGTGCGGCGTGTCGGATCGGTCACGGGCGCGACGGCCCCGCGACAAGGTCGGACGAACGGTCGACCCAAAAAGCGGATGGGAAACCTCGCTGCCACAGGGCACAGTGGAACGACGATTGAATGCACCGCTATCTTGAACACGAGCCTCTCGACGGTCAGGCAATGGGAGATCGGCCAGAAGCGCCCTGGCGGCACATCGCTGAAACTGCTGGACCTGTTGGACCGGAAGGGCCTCGAAGCACTGATCTGAACGATCAGCGCGCGATCTTCGCCTCGAGCGGAAAGCGCTCGGGATGGCGAATCGACTCGACCGACAGATCAACGTCGATGTCCGGCCAATAGAGGTGGCTGGGCGCGGGGCGCTCGATGTTCCCGAGCTCCCGGATGGTGGCGTCCCGAAACCTCTCAATTGTTAGCGACCATACGATCAGCAACGGGTGCGCGCCTGCACGCCGCCTGCGATCAGGTCGCCGCGACGACGGTTATTCCTCGAGCGCCCCCCTGTCGCGAGGACCGGCCAGGGCGCACGACGATCTCCACGTGCTGGTCCAGCGCAACCAGTGCCCGCATCAGTCGCTCTAGCGAGATGTTCTGCAGCTTGTAGCGGCGGATTTGTGACACCTTCGGTTGAGTTGTTCCGATCAGTGCGGCCGCTTCCGTCTGGCTGAGGCCGCGCTTGTCGATCAGTTCGTTGAGTTTGACCGCGAGCGCGGCCTTCGCCGACAGTTCTTCCGCATCGGCAAAGCCGAGGTCCGCCAGCACGTTGTCGGTGCCCCGAGGAGCAGCACTGCCTTCCACTACCTTCTCCCGCTCGGCCCGTGGCGGGCAAGAACTGCCTTCAGCCGCCTCTCGATCAACGCCACGTCCGGCAGTGGTGTGGCGATCCCGCTCATGGACTTCTTCTGAAACGCATGCAATACATGCACCGTGTCGCGAACGCGCACGGTGTAGACCGCGCGGAAAGTGTTGCCCCGGTGGTCTTCGACAAGTTCATAGATCCCGGAGCCGAGCCCTTTCCACGGTTTGGCGGAATCGGGCGTCCGCCCCATTTGTACGACGAACAGCGCCACGCCCATGTCCTTCTGGACGGGAACGGGGAACGCCTTGAAATCCTTCTTCGAGGAGCCCTCCCAGTACAGCAGCTTGCGTTCGCCGCCCAATTGACTATATCCGTTCGGGTATATCAGTGCAACAGTACAGAGGAAGGCGCAGGGAATCCCGGACGAACTCGATACCGGACCAGCCAGGGAGCCCGCGCGAGGCTCACGGAGTCACGCACGCCCCCGGCACGCTGAACACCCTGTCCCCGCCCAGTGACAACCAGCCGTCCGCGGGGCGCACCAGACTGCCGTCGGAATAGGCCCCGACGCCTCCGTAGCTGGCGCCCGTGGGACCTGGCGGGGGGCGGAACGCCGAGGGATCGCTGCTGGTGCCCGGGTTGACCGGGGCCGCTCCGGGAGCCGAGGCCGGAGCTGTCGGCGGGGTGTTGGCGGCAATGCCGACTGCCGCGAGCGAGGCGCGCGTGGGCGTGTCGGCGGTCTGGCGCGCGGGGCTCTGCATGCGGATCGTGGCGGAGGTGGACACAGGCCATCGGGGTACCGCGCGGCCGCTCGGGTCGGGCGCCTGGAAGATGGCGCAGCCGCCGCGCTCGGCAGCCAGGCAACCGCCGAGCGCGCGACCTGCGAGCGCCGCGATGCGCCCGATCAGCGGAACGGTCATCGGCACGCCGTAGACGATCTCGATCTTCAGCAGGTTGGCGTCGAGCAGCGTTTGCCCGGAGTGCCGGCCCACCGGCAGGCCGAGGTGGGCGCCCGCGGCGCCGCCGGCCGGCGCGCGTTGCTCGGCGTAGTGCAGGTTGTCGTTCGGGATCTCGAGCAGGCCCGTGATCGGGCGCCCCCAGTCGTCCAGCGCCGGCTCGGCCCAGTCGGCGAAGCTCTCGCGGGTGGGCGCGACGCGCCGGATCACGACCCAGCCGGCCGCCCTTGCCTGCTGCAGCCGCACGCGCGCCGCCGCGGTGGCGAGTTGCCGATCCGACAGCGCGCGGATCTCGGGCAGCGTGCTCCAGTAGGGCAGCAGCCCGCGGGCCAGGCCGGTTTCGATCGCGTCGGGCAAGGCGTGGCCCATGCTGCCGGAGCGCGCGGCCTCGATGGCCGCATGCTCGATCGCCTGCCGGGCGTGGAAGACCAGCGCCCATTGCAGCGCGCCCAGGCCGAGCAGGAGCACGATGGGCGCCGCGATCGCGAACTCGATCGCGCTGGCGCCGCGCTGGGCCCGGCCGGCGTTCACCGCCCGCCCCCGCCTTGCCGGATCTCGACCTCCACCGGCTTCTCGGCGGGCAACGCGGCCGAAGGCATTGCCGGGCTTCGCGGACCGGGCTCGGGTGCGGGCGCCTGCACAGGCGCCGTTGCGGACTCTCTGGCGGCGCGCCTGGCCGACAGCGCGCGGTAC
>MEEC01000119.1 GCA_001724315.1 Lautropia sp. SCN 70-15
CGGGGGCAGTCTCGGGCCTGGGCGTCGGCTCCGCGTCCGCCCGGGCCGCGGCTTGCGCACCCGCATCGGCCGCGCCGCGCTGCGGCTCGGCCGAGGGCGCCGAAGACGGCGCCTGCGTGGCAGGAGGCGGCGGCACGATCGCAGGCGCCCCGGCACCGGACTGCTGCGCGCCGGCTTCGGGTGCCGGCGCGGTCTCGGGTTTGGGCACCGGCCCCGCGTCCGCCCGAACCGGGGCTTGCCCGCCCGCCTCGCCGGCCAAGGCGCCGGCCGCGCCCGCCAAGGCGGCGCCCCAGCCAGCCACCCCGAGCCCGGCCACGCCTGCGCAGCCGGCCGCGCGCGCCGCCGCCGAGACCAGCGGCAAGTTCGTGCTGCAGATCGGCGCCTACGCCAATCCGGACAGCGCGCGCAGCATGATGGAGCGCGCCCGCAAGGCCGGCGTGCGCGCCTACACCGAGCAGGTCGCCACGCAGGCCGGGCCGCGCACCCGTGTCAGGGTGGGGCCGTTCAACGATCGGGAGTCGGCCGAGCGCGCGCGCGGCAAGCTGAAGCTCGTCGGCATCGATTCGTCGCTCGTGTCGCTGCCGTGATCGACGTCGGATCCCTGACCGGCTGGGACTGGTTCGTGATCGGCGCGCTGCTGATCTCGACCGTGTGGGGCGTGCTGAGCGGCCTGGTCCGCACGGTGTTCGCGCTCGCCGGCTGGGTGATCGGGCTGGTCGGGGCCCCGATCGCCACGCCCGCGGTCATGCAGGCCACCGGCTGGAACGTGCATCCGCTGTTCGTGATGGCGCTGCTCTTCTTCGCGCTGCTGGTCCTGGTCAGGCTGGCCGGCGTGCTGCTTTCGCGCGTATTGTCGAAGGTCGGCCTGGGCGGCGTCGACCGCACGCTGGGCGCGCTGCTCGGCGTGGCGCGGGCGCTGCTGATCGTGACGGTGGCCGCGGTCGTCGGGCGGGGGTTGGGCGCGCACCAGGAGGCCTCGTGGCAGAAGGCGCTGTCGCGGCCGCTGCTCGAGCAGATGCTGGCCCTGGTCGATCCGCTGCTGCCGGAGTCCGCCGGCGAGCGAACCGGCAAGGTCCGGCGAACCTGAATTCGGGAGTCTGAAACCATGTGCGGCATTCTCGGCGCGGTCTCCCGCAGCCCGGTCAACCAGTTGCTCTACGACGGCCTGCTGCTGCTGCAGCATCGCGGCCAGGACGCGGCCGGGATCGCCACGGCCATGGGCAAGACCTTCAACATGCACAAGGCCAACGGCCTGGTGCGCGACGTGTTCCGCACGCGCAACATGCGCTCGCTGCCGGGCTTCAGCGGCATCGCGCACGTGCGCTACCCGACTGCCGGGTCCGCGAGCAACTCCGAGGAGGCGCAGCCGTTCTACGTGAACGCGCCCTTCGGGATCATGCTGGCGCACAACGGCAACCTGACGAATTCCGAGCAGCTCAAGGACGAGATGTTCCGGCGCGACCGCCGGCACATCAACACCGAGTCCGACTCCGAGGTGCTGCTCAACGTGCTGGCCAACGAGCTGCAGGCGGCGGTCAGCGGCGTCACGCTCGACCCCGCGTCGATCTTCGAGGCGGTCCGCGGGCTGCACCGCAGGGTGCGCGGCGCCTATGCCTGCGTGGCCGAGATCGCCGGGGCCGGGGTACTGGCCTTCCGCGATCCCTGGGGCATCCGCCCCCTGTGCCTCGGGGCCACCGAGAACGAGAAGGGCGACGCCGAGTACATGGTGGCCTCGGAGTCCGTGGCGCTCGAAGGCCTGGGCTACCGGCTGGTGCGCGACGTGGCGCCGGGTGAGGCGGTCTTCATCGACCTCGAGGGCAATCTGTTCACCGAGCAGTGCGCGGAATCGCCGGTGCTCAGCCCCTGCGTGTTCGAGTACGTGTACTTCGCGCGGCCGGACTCGATGATCGACGGCGCCTCGGTCTACGACGCCCGCCTGCGGATGGGCGAGTACCTGGCCGAGACGCTGAAGCGCGAGGCCTGGCGCGGCGACATCGACGTGGTCATGCCGATCCCCGACACCTCGCGGCCGGCGGCGATGCAGCTCGCGATGAAGCTGGGCATCCAGTACCGCGAAGGCTTCATCAAGAACCGCTACGTGGGCCGCACCTTCATCATGCCGGGCCAGGCGGTTCGCAAGAAGACGGTGCGCCAGAAGCTCAACGCGATGAGCGTCGAGTTCAAGGGCAAGAACGTCCTGCTCGTCGACGACTCCATCGTGCGCGGCACCACCTCGCGCGAGATCGTGCAGATGGCGCGCGACTCCGGCGCGAACAAGGTCTACTTCGCGTCGGCCGCGCCGCCGGTGCGCTTTCCCAACGTCTACGGCATCGACATGCCGACCCGCGGCGAGCTGATCGCGCACGGGCGCAGCGACGACGAGATCCGGATCGCGATCGGCGCCGACGCGCTGATCTACCAGAGCATCGACGACATGAAGCAGTCGGTGCGCGACGTGAATCCCGCGCTGCGCGACTTCGATGCCTCCTGCTTCGACGGCAGGTACGTGACCGGCGACGTGACGCCGGCCTATCTCGACGAGATCGAGCGCCAGCGGCTCGCGGAGCCGGCGGGCGGCGAGGAGGACACGCCGCGCAGCCAGATGAACCTCCAGTTCTCGGTGGTCCGGGACTGATCTCGGTGGCCCGGGGCTCCCAAGCATGAGCGACGACAGGATGAACGACCAGCACGGTCCCGACGAGTACCGGTTCGACACGCTCGCGGTGCGCGCCGGCACCGAGCGGACTCCCTTCGGCGAGCACACCGAGGCGATGTTCCTGACCTCGAGCTTCGTGCACGACAGCGCGGAGCACGCGGCGGCCAAGTTCGCCGGCGAGGCCGAAGGCTACATCTACTCGCGCTTCGGCAACCCCACGGTGCGGCTCTTCGAGACCCGGCTCGCGGCGCTCGAGGGCGCCGAGGAATGCCGGGCCACGGCCTCGGGCATGTCGGCGATCATGTCGGTGCTGATGAGCCTCACGAAGACCGGCGACCACGTCGTGTGCTCGCAGGGCGTGTTCGGCACCACGATCCAGCTGTTCTCGCTGTTCTCGCGCTACGACATCCAGACCAGCTACGTGCCGCTGTCCGACCCCGATGCCTGGGAGGCGGCGATCCGCCCGAACACGCGGATGCTGTTCCTGGAAACGCCCTCGAACCCGCTGACCGAGGTGGCCGACCTGCGCGCGATCGCGGCCGTCGCGAAGCGGCACGGCATCCCGCTGGTCGTGGACAACTGCTTCTGCACGCCGGCGCTGCAGCGCCCCCTGGCGCTGGGCGCCGACATCGTCGTGCACTCGGCGACCAAGTACCTCGACGGCCAGGGCAGGGTGCTCGGCGGTGCAGTGCTCGGCAACGCGAAGTACATGAACGAGACCCTGCAGCCGGTGCTGCGCTACTGCGGCCCGACCCTGTCGGCCTTCAACGCGTGGATGCTGGCCAAGGGCCTCGAGACGCTGTCGATCCGGATGCGGCATCACTCCGAGAGCGCGATGACCGTGGCCAGCTGGCTCGAGAAGCAGCCCGGCGTGCGGCAGGTGCGCTATCCCTGGCTCGAGTCGCATCCGCAGCACGAGCTCGCCCGCGCGCAGCAGTCCGGCGGCGGCGCGGTGCTCGCCTTCGAGCTGGCCGGCGAAACCGATGCCGAGCGGCGCGCCGCCGCCTGGCGCGTGGTCGACGGCTGCCGGCTGCTCTCGATCACCGCCAACCTGGGCGACGTCAAGTCCACGATCACCCATCCGGCCAGCACCACGCACGGGCGGATGTCGCCCGCCGCGCGCGCCGAGGCCGGCATCGGCGAAGGGCTCCTGCGGGTGGCAGTGGGGCTCGAGGATCCGGCCGACATCTGCGCGGACCTCGCGCGGGGCCTGGAGCGGCCCTGACGGGGGCGCGTACCCGCGCCTCGCCTGCATTCTCCTTTGCGCCGATTCGATGTAATCGGCGGCGCTGACCATTCTAGAATGTCCTGTCCACGACAATCGGATGGGCAGGCGCGGCGTCCTGTCGCATCGAGAAGAACCAGGAGAGGCAGATGAGCAAGGCAGGCCAGAACCTCACGGCAGCCGAGGCGGCGCTGCGCGATGCAGCGCTCGAGTATCACCGCATGCCTACGCGCGGCAAGGTGGCGGTCATGCCCACCAAGCCGCTGGCCAACCAGCGCGACCTGTCGCTTGCCTATTCGCCGGGCGTGGCCTACGCCTGCCTGGCGATCGAGCAGGACCCGGCGCTGGCCGCCGAGTACACCTCGCGCGGCAATCTGGTGGGCGTGATCACCAACGGCACGGCGGTGCTGGGCCTGGGCGACATCGGGCCGCTGGCCGGCAAGCCGGTGATGGAAGGCAAGGGCTGCCTGTTCAAGAAGTTCGCCGGCATCGACGTCTTCGACATCGAGCTGGCCGAGCGCGACCCCGACAAGCTGGTCGAGATCATCGCGGCGCTCGAGCCCACCCTGGGCGGCATCAACCTCGAGGACATCAAGGCGCCGGAGTGCTTCGTCATCGAGCGCAAGCTGCGCGAGCGGATGAAGATCCCGGTCTTCCACGACGACCAGCATGGCACCGCGATCATCTCCTCGGCGGCGCTGCTCAACGGCCTGGAGCTGGTCGGCAAGCAGATCGGCGACATCCGGCTGGTGGCCTCGGGCGCCGGCGCCGCGGCGATCGCCTGCCTGGACATGATGGTGGCGCTGGGCGTCAGGCGGGAGAACGTTCTGGTCGTCGACTCCAAGGGGGTGCTGCACGCGGGGCGCGCCGACTCGGTCGACGCCTCCAAGCAGCCCTGGTGCCGCGAGACCGACGCGCGCACGCTGGCCGACGCGGTGCGCGGCGCCGACGTGCTGCTCGGCTGCTCGCAGCCCGGCGTGATGACCGCCGAAATGGTGGACACGATGGCGGCTCGGCCGATCCTGCTGGCGCTGGCCAATCCCGAGCCCGAGATCCGGCCCGAAGTCGCGAAGTCGGTGCGGCCCGACTGCATCGTGGCCACCGGCCGCTCCGACTATCCGAACCAGGTGAACAACGTCCTGTGCTTCCCGTACATCTTCCGCGGCGCGCTCGACTGCGGCGCGACGCGGATCACCGAGGAGATGAAGATCGCCTGCGTGCGCGAGATCGCCGATCTCGCCAAGGCCGAGACCAGCGACGAGGTCGCGTCGGCCTATCCCGGCCAGGAGCTGGTCTTCGGGCCCGAATACATCATTCCCAAGCCCTTCGATTCGCGGCTGATCCTGCGCATCGCGCCGGCGGTCGCGAAGGCCGCCGCGGAATCGGGCGTGGCAACCCGCCCCATCGAGGACCTGAAGGCCTATCGCGAGTCGCTGGGCCGCTTCGTGACCCACACCGGCCTGTTCATGCGGCCCGTGTTCGCTGCGGCCAAGGCGGCGCCAAGGCGGGTGGCCTACGCCGAGGGCGAGGACGAGCGCGTGCTGCGCGCGGTGCAGGCCATCGTCGACGACGGCCTGGCGCGGCCCACGCTGATCGGGCGTCCGGCGGTCATCGCCCAGCGCATCGAGCGGGCCGGCCTGCGGATGAAGGCCGAGCGCGACTTCGACCTGGTCAACCCCGAAGACGATCCGCGCTACCGGCAGTACTGGGAGGCCTACCACCGGCTGCTGGCGCGCGAAGGCGTGACGCCGGACGTTGCCAAGGCGGTGATGCGGCGCTCGAACACCGCGATCGGCGCGATGATGGTGAAGCTGGGCGATGCCGACGCGATGCTCTGCGGGCTGGTCGGGCGCTACGACGCGCACCTCGAGCACGTCGAGGCGATCGTGGGCCGGCGAGCCGATGCGCCTTGCCTGGCCGCGATGAACGCGCTGATGCTCGACAAGCACACGCTGTTCATCGCCGACACCTTCGTGAACGAGGATCCCAGCGCGGAGCAGCTGGCGGGCATCGCCAAGATGGCCGCCGAGGAGGTGCGCCGCTTCGGCCTGCCGCCCAAGGTGGCCTTCCTGTCGCATTCGCTGTTCGGCTCGAGCCGCCGGCCGTCGGCGCGCAAGATGCGCGAGGCCTGCGAGCGCTTCCGCGAGCTGGCGCCGGACATCGAGGCCGACGGCGAGATGCACGGCGACGCCGCGCTTAACGAGGAGATCCGCGGGCGCTTCCTGATGGATTCGCGGCTGACCGGCACCGCCAACGTGCTGATCCTGCCCAATCTGGATGCGGCCAACATCCTGTTCAACGTGCTCAAGGTGACCGGCGGGCAGGGGGTCACGGTCGGGCCGGTGCTGCTCGGCGCCAATGCGCCGGTGCACATCCTGACCCCGTCCTCGACGATGCGCAGGGTGGTCAACATGACTGCGCTGGCGGTGGCGGATGCCGCCGCGGGAGCCTCGCGGGCAGGCTGAGGGACGGACGGGGGCCTGGAGAGGGGCCCGGGAAGGCGCTCAGGCCGCGAGCGTCTCGCAGCCTCGCGGCTCGGCCACGCAGATCCGGTCGCGGCCCAGGCGCTTGGCCTGCCTGAGCGCGTCGTCGGCCCGGCCGATCGCCTTGTCGAGCGTGAGGCAGGCGGGGTCGGTGGCGCCAGGGCACACCAGCGGCGCCAGGCCGATGCTCGCGCTCAGGGTCAGGCTTCGCCCGTCGGGCAGGTGCAGCGGGGTGCCGACGATCCGCTCGCGCAGCCGGGCGGCGATCGAGCCGGCGGCCCCGCGATCCAGGCCCACGATCAGCAGCGCGAACTCATCGCCGCCGTAGCGGCCCAGCACGTCGCCGGGCCGGGTCTCGGCGCGGCACAGGTCGGCGACCTGCCGGATCGCCCGGTCGCCGGCCAGGTGGCCGAACTCGTCGTTGATCTGCTTGAAGCGGTCCATGTCCAGCATCAGCAACCAGGCCGGCTGGGCGTCGCGGCGGGCGCGTTCGTGGACGCGCGCCATCCGCTGGAAGAACTCGCGGCGGTTGCACAGCTCGGTCAGCGAATCGTGCGTGGCGAGGTGCTGCTGCGCGCGCTCGCTCCGGTCCAGTCGCGCGATCAGGCCGATGCTGAGCCAGGACAGCGGGGGAACGATGAGGATCGGGATCAGCGCGGCAGGCAGCAGGCGCGCAGGATCGGGCGAGGCGCCGGTCGCGGCGCGGATCAGGACGGCGAGGGAAAGCGAGAGCGCCAATGCGGCGATCGTGAGCGCGAGCACCGAGCGCGGGACCCCCAGGGCCACGATCAGGCGACGGTACAGGACCAGGACGCGGGGCGACTCGGGCGGCAAGGGCGCATCGCCGGGAAAGGTGTTCACTGTCGGGGCTCTTCGGGTTGTTTCCTGGGATTTTCCCTTATCCGCAGGCAGGGAAGGCCACCGTTCGGAGGATCGGAACGACCCGTTCGGCGGGAAGGGGCGCGGGGCGGTCCTCAAGCGCGGGCTTGACGCGCCCTGGGCACAATGGCCGCCCGCCAAAGCGCGCGCGACCATTCACTGTGTCTAGCGGAAATCGCGGCTGCCCGGCGCCAGCCGGCCCAGCAGCGCCGAGTCGTCGAGCACGCGGCGCGCGATCAGGTGCATGACCTGCCCGCCGGTGGCGGTGTCGCGCTGCCACAGGCCCTGCACGGTCATCAGCCGGGCCGACAGCACTTCGGTCCGATGGCGCTCGAAGACCTGCGGCCAGACGATCACGTTGATCGCGCCGCTTTCGTCCTCGAGCGTGACGAAGACGGTGCCGCGGGCGGTCTCCGGGCGCTGGCGATGGGTGACGATGCCGCAGGCGGCGACGATCCGGCCGTCGGGGATCTCGCGCAATTCGGCCGCGGTGCGCGCCCGGCGGCGGGCCAGCCGGGGGCGCAGCAGGGCGAGCGGGTGCTGGCCCATCGGGATGCCGAGCGAGCGATAGTCGGCCAGCGTGCTCTCGCCGGGCGTGGGCTCGGGCAAGGCGAGCGGCGCCTCGCCGATGGCCGCCCGGGCCAGCAGCGGCGGCGGCGGGGCGACTG
>MEEC01000120.1 GCA_001724315.1 Lautropia sp. SCN 70-15
AGTGAGAAGCAAAGCGCCGAACACCGCGGCCAGAACGAGACGGTGAGCGAGCAGCCGCGCCCCGACCATCCTGGCCAGGGCCGGCGCGCTGAGACCGACGAAACCGAGGACGCCGACGCTTGCGACGACGGTGGCGCTCAGCGCCGTGGCGAGGGACAGCGCGGCCCAGCGAATGGCTCCGGCCGGTATTCCCAGGGCCCGGCTTCCGCCATCGCCGAGTTCGAGCAGCGTCAGCGGTCGCAGCAGCAGGGCGGCGAACGCCGTCGTCGCCGCCAGCGCGAGCGCAAAGCGCAGCGGCGTGCTCCAGCCGATCTGAGCGAGTGACCCGCTCTGCCAGATGAAGATCTCGGTGAGGTAGTCATGGTTCAGCAGGACGAACAAGGCGGCCAGCGCCCCGCACAGCAGGCTAACGAGCAGACCGGCAATGATCATGGTCAGGGGCGAGGCAGCTCCGCCCGACAGCGAGAACACGGCCAGCATCGCAAGCCCGGCTCCCAGCAGCGCAACCCATTCACGCCCGGCCTCGAACAGCCAGGGCGCCCAGAGCGTCGCGCCGGTCAGCGCCAGATACGCGCCGGCTGAGATGCCGAGCGTCGTCGGTTCGGCGAGCGGGTTCTGCAGGGCATGCTGGAAAAGGATCGCAGCAAGGCCCAGTGCGGCCCCCGCCAGCAAGCCTGTCGCCATGCGCGGCAGGAGGAACTCCTGGATCAGCAGGGTGCGATGGCCCAGGTCGCCGCCGCCAGTCCAGGCACCGGCGAGAACCCAGAGGTTGAGGGCGATCGCCAGAAGCACGATCGAGGCGAGTGCCAGCACCGGCCAGCGGGGCCTCGCCCGATCGCTCAGCTCGTGCTCAACCATGACCAGCGCCGTTACCTGACATTGCGTCGGTCACGATGCCGGCGAAGCGCAATGCTGTCGGTGCGCCGGCAAATGGCCAGACCGCCGCGATCGGGCGGACGCGTCCAGCCGCGACGGCAGGCAGCCCGCGCCAGATCGAGTTCGCCCGCAGGCGCTGCAGCGCCACCTGCGTGCGGTGGCCCTGATCCATATACAGCAACCAGAAATCGGGCAGCTCCAGGAGGCGCTCGATGCCGATCGTGATGCGGCCGAAAATCGGCATCGCCCCCGTCCAGGCGTTCTCGAGGCCGAGCCGATCCAGCACGTCGCCGAGTAGGCTTCCCTTGCCGTAGATGGTGATCCGCATCCCGTCGGTGAGTAGGACCGCGAGGAGGACAGTCGGCCGCTGTGTCGTCTGCAGCCGCCTTCGTCTCTGTTCGAAATCGTGCACAAGGCGACTTTCGAAGGCTGCCGCGATCTCCTCGATGCCGAACTCGCGTGCGAGCGCCCGCATCGAGGCGAGCGCGTTGCTCAAGGGCGTGCGGTTGCTTTCGAAGACGGAGAAGATCTGGACCGGGGCGATCCGCGCCAGCGTCTGGCGCTGGGCGACCTGCCAACTGGAGATCAAGATCAGATCGGGTCGCAAGGCCAGCAGGCGTTCGAGGTTGGGCTCCTCTGGCATTCCGAGATCGGCCACCGCCGGCGGCAATACCGGCTCTATCGACCATTGCCGGTAGAGCCCAGTGTTTGCCACCGCCATCGGCTCGATTCCGAGCGCGAGGAGGCTCTCGGCCGCGGCCCAATCGATCGCAGCGACGCGTGCCGAGCGGCTCGTGGGCTGCGCGATGGCGGCGGGAGCCAGGCAGAAGCCGCCGAGCGAGCCCAGAACGGCTCGCCGTGTCGTCATCGCGCCACCCGCGACGTAGTCCGCCGAGTGCATCGTCACCAAGTGTAGGAGAGTTTTGCCGTCACCGTCCTGCCGGCTCCGTAGAAGCAGGCGCTGGTTGCGGCGCAGGTCGTCAGATACTCCTTGTCGAAGAGATTGGTCGCATTGACCGAGACTGTCGCGCCCTTGAGCTGCGGGCTCAGCTTGGCGAGGTCGTAGCGCAAGGCCGCGTCGACCAGCGTGTAGGACGGCACCCGCAGCAGGTTATCGCCGTCGCCATAGGACGAACCGGTGTAGCGCACGCCGGCGGCAAGGCCGAGCCCGTCGAGCATCCCGTAGCGGAAGGTGTAGTCCAGCCAGAGCGAGGCCTGATGCTGCGGGACCAGTGGCTGGCGCTTGCCGAGATTGCTCGTATTGCTGCGCGTCACCTCTGTATCGAGATAGGCATAGGAGCCGATTACATCGAGGCCGTCGGTCAGGCTGGCCCGCGCTTCCAGTTCAAGACCGCGAACCTTCACCTCGCCGGTCTGAGTGTTGAAGTTGCCGCACGTTCCCGGATAGCGCACGCAGTTGCGGTGCTCCATGTCGGGCGTGAGCACATTCGTTTGCTTGAGCTGGAAGACCGAGGCGGTAAACAGCCCCTTGAACCAGGTCGGTTGGTATTTGATGCCGGTTTCGTACTGCTCTCCCTCGGTCGGCTCGAACGGCACGCCGCCATAGCCGGAGCCGCTGACCGGCTGGAACGAGGTTGAATAGCTGATGTAGGGCGCAAAGCCGGAATCGAAGAGATAGGTCAGCCCGACGCGGCCGGTCAGCGCCGCATCGTCGATCTTGGTGTCGCGCCGCGTCAGCCTGTTGAAGTTGTTGCCGGAGACCCAGTCCTGGCGCAGGCCGAGCGTCAGAAGGAAGCGCTCGAAGCGGATCTGGTCCTGGGCGTAAAGTCCCAGCTGCGACTGGCGCTCGGAGGAATCCGCCGCCTTCGTGCCGAGCACCGAGTAGTTGCCGTAGACCGGTGTGAAGATGTCGATCGGTGAGGAAAGCCCACCATAGACGGTTTGGTCGAGCAGTGAGCGGCGATAGTCGAGCCCGAGCAGCAGGTCGTGCTTCAGCGGGCCGGTTTCGAAGCGCGCTTCCATCTGGTTGTCGACGGTGAAATAGCGCTGGCGCCGGTCGACATCCCATTGGTAGCGGTTCAGCGAGCGATAATTGCTCGGCAGGCCGGTCGCCGGATTGATGCTCAGACCGATGCCGTAGATGGAATCGCCCTGCTTCACGTCCGCTTCGGCATAGCGAAGGTTCTGGCGAACTACCAGATCCTGGTCGAATTTGTGCTCGAATAGGTAGCCGATCGTGTAGAAGTCGCGCTTGAAGCGGTCATGATCGGGCTCGCCGACATTGGTTCCGCGCCGGATCTTGCCGAACGGGTTCTGGTAGAGCGTGCCCCAGGCGGGGTAGTACATGACCGAGATGCCGGCATCGTCGCGCTGGTACTGGCCGAGCACCGTCAAGCTGGTCGCGTCATTGGGCCGCCAAGTGAAGCTCGGCGCGATGAAAACGCGATCGTCCTTCGCATAGTCGATCTGCGTGTCGCCGCCGCGCACCACGCCCGTCAGGCGATAGAGCAAGGTCTTGTCCGCATTGGCCGGGCCGGACAGATCGAAGGCGCCCTGCAATTGCTGGAAGCTGCCATATTGCAGCTCGATCTGCCGCAGCGGCTCCGTCGTCGGCCGCTTGCTGACCATGTTGACGATGCCGCCCGGCGCATTCTGGCCGAACAGGACCGAGGACGGGCCGCGCAGCACCTCGATCCGCTCGAGCCCGTAAGGCTCCGCCCGGGCGCCCTGGCCGGCAGCGCCGTAGGGCAGCATCATGCCGTCCAGATAGTAGTTCGGCTCGAAACCGCGCAGATAGATCTTGTCGCGTTCGGTTCCGGGGCCGAGAACTTCTGCAATGGCTCCCGGCGTGTAGCGCACGCTCTGCTCGAGATTGGTCGCGCCCTGGCGCGAGATCTGGTCCCGGGTGATCACCGACAGGGACTGCGGGATCTCGAGGATGGAGGCGTTGGTCTTGGTGCCGGTCGCGCTGCGGGTAGCGACAATGCCCTGCACCGGCCCCCAGGCGTTCTCGCCGTCCACATCGATCGTGTCGAGCAGCATCGAGCCTTCGGGCGCCGAGCTCGAGGTGAACGCCGCCGCCGGGTCGGTGATGGTGACGCTGTTGCCGCTCATGAAGCGATGGCTGAGCCCTGTCCCGGCGAGCAGGCGGCTGAGCGCCGCCTCGGGCGGCAAGGTGCCGGACACGCCCGGGCTCTTCTTGCCGGCGACGAGGCTGGAACGGAAGAGCAGCCTGAGGCCGGCGCGGTCGGCAAATTGCGTCAGCGCGCCACCGAGATCCTGCGAGGCGATATTGAATGAGATGGGTTGTGAGACGGCGCGCTGCGCCGCTGCGGTCTGGGCAAAGGCTGGCGCGCTCAGGCCAGTAACGAGCCCTCCAGCGAGATAAATTGCGGCCGATCCGAGCAGAACCGCCTCGATCGAACGCTTCGTCCTGAAGCCGCGCCCCCGGCTCTTCGCCCCGTCGCCCATGAATACCGCCTGTCCGTTCCTGTCGCGCAGCGAGAACGTCGGCGGCGGCTTTCGATACGCCTTGCCAAGGTCCTCGGTTTCAAGGACGAAGCGATGCCGGCGATCTTGCACCGCAAGGCGGAAGAAAAATCGAAAAGCACTGCAAGATACTGTGTTTAAAAGACAAAATCTTACGTTCCACCGGCGCCGTGCAGCACGGTCACCAGCGGCAGCCGCAGGGCGCGTACCGGCAGCGTTTCCTCGATCGTCCTCAGGATCGCCTCGGGATCGTCGAGGTCGAACACCCCCGTCACCTCGAGCGTGCGCAGCCGGCTACCGGCGATGATGATCGTCCCGCTGCGATAGCGCTCGATCTCGGCGACGACATCGCCGAGCGGCCTGCTGTTGAAGATGAGCTTGCCGCGTCGCCAGGCCGTCTCGATGTCGGCATCGACCGCCTGGGGGCCAGAGAGGCGGCCGCTCGCAGCGTAGCGAACGCGCTGGTCAGCCCGCACGACGACGGCGTCAGCGGCCGATGCGGTGCTTGCCACTTCCACGACGCCTTCGAGCACCGTCACCACGGTTTCGCCGGGGCGGATGTCGATGTTGAAGGTCGTTCCCACAGCCCGCGTCCGGCCGCCGCCTGCCTGGACGATGAACGGTCGCGCAGGATCGCGACTGACAGTGAAGGTCGCTTCGCCGGCGAGCAGCCGCAGCGCACGCTCCCTCTCTCCGAAATGGACGGTCAGTGCCGTACCCGCATTGAGCAGTACCGACGAGCCGTCGGGCAGCATGACAGTCCGCCGCTCGCCCGTGCCCGTGATGTGGTCGGCGAAACTGCGAAGGCTCAGGGCGCCGGATTGGCCCAGAGCCCAGCCACCCGTGGCGAGCATGCCTCCCCCCAGCACCGCGCGGCGGGTCAGCTTCGCGCGCGATGCCTTGCGCTCGGATGTCCTCGCCCGATCGCCTGCGATGCCCACGCCGTGCCAGACAGCCTCGGCTTCCCGCGCCGCCAGTTCGTGAGCGGCGCTACGGGTACGCCATTCTGCGAAGGAGGCGCGGTCCTGGTCGGTCGCCCGCCCGGAATTGAGCGCGACGAGCCAGTCGATCGCCTCGTCGCTCAGGGCGACATCCGGCACTCCCTGCTGGTCTGGGTCGTTCTTCAACCGATCTTCATCCCGTGGCGGTGCCGACATTCGTCCATGCGGTGCGAGAGCGCCTCGCTGATCAAGACGATGCGAGATTGCAAGACATGCACTCGGTCCAGAAAAAACCTAGAGCAGGCCGCGGAAATGATCGCGGCAGTGGCGCAGCGCCTGCGCCAGGTAGCGGGCGACCATGCTCTCCGAAACGCCCAGCCGGTCGGCGATATCGCGATGAGACATGCCATCGCACCGGTTCATCAGCAGCGCTGCCCGCGGTTTCGCGGGGAGCTGCATCAGCGCCCGCGTCAGCTGGCGCAGCTGGTCCCGGTCGATGGCGAAGGTTTCCGGCGACGGGTAGCTGTCCGCCAGAGCTTCCAGCAGCACGTCATCGTTGATGCAGCGCGAGCTGTGCCGCTTTTCCCTGCGTGCCAGGTCGATCGCGATGTTGCCGGCAATCCGCAGGATGAAGGCCTGCCGGTCATGGATCACGCCCGACTGCGCCTTGAGACCCGCTAGCCTCAGCCAGGTTTCCTGCAGCGCATCCTCGGCGAGTTCGAGCGAACCGGTATGCCTGCGCAGCAAAGCGCGCAGGACTTTCCACTGCCGGAGATAGACCGACATGAGCTCATTCTCGTCATCGAGCTTCGTGGTTGTCGTCATCACCGGAGGTAAAATGCGGGTCCTCAATCGAATGCCCGCGACAGCCCGAGGCCCAGTGAGCACGCCCTTCTGATAGGGCGATCAAAAAATCGATGCAATCTCAATGATTTACATTGATTCTAAGTATAGAAACTCATGCGGTAACCTTCACGCTCTACGTTTTGATTTCACTCATCTTTTTGAGCGGAGATCCCGACTGAACCCATAGGCCGAGATGCGATGTGCCGCGTTTTCGAGAGCATTGCACCTGGGTCGAGCCGCGTCAGACCGCCGGTCGATCAAGCGACAGATGGCCTACCAACGTTTCGCCTGACATCGGCGCCGCCTACGGATTCGCGTCAGCGCCATCTGCGGACATTGGGACATTGCCCAGAAGCGGACCGTCAACTCGCGGCATCAAGTTCCGACTCTGTTCAGCGGCACAAATGCGCCTGCGAACGGCCCATCAGAACAGGCGGCCGATTCTCACTCGAAGCGGGCTTCGCATGTACTCGGTCGGCTCCGCGCGTTCGACCAGCTTCAGCAGCACTTCGGTGCCTGACACGATCTTGCCGAAAGCTGCAAATCCCGCGCCGTCGGGATTGCGTCTGCCGCCCTCGTCCAGTTCCGGCTGCGCCCCGATGCAGATGAAGAAGCCGTGGCCGCCGCTGCCGGGCGCATTGCGGGCAAGCGACAGTGTTCCGTCGAGATGGCGAAGCCGCGTCTGCGAGGTCGGCTCATGCGGTACCGGCGGCAGTGGCGGGGCGCGGTTCTCGTGCGGCCCGGGGGAGCCGAACTGGATCACCTCGATCGGGTGCTGCGTCCCGGCCGCCTGGTTCGCCAGCGTCACGATCCGGTAGATCGTCGCATCGTCCAGATGGCCGCCATCGACATAGGCGAGGAAATTGGCGGCAGTCAGCGGCGCGCGCGTTTCGTCTATGCCGAGGATAATCGTGCCATCCTCGGTTTCGAGACGGATCCGCGCCAGTTCGCTCTGCGCCATCCCGGTCGAGCTCAAGCCGCCGGCGCCAGCGGACGGCGCCGGCGCGGGCTGTAGGGCGTCATGCGCGGCACGGCGCGCAGCAGGTCCCTGGTGTAGTCCTCGCGCGGCTCCTCGAAGATCCGCTCGGTCTCGCCCTCTTCGACGAGGCGTCCGCCCTGCATGATCGCGACGCGGTCGGCGAACTGCCGGACGGTGCCCATGTCATGCGAGATGAACAGATAGGTCAGGCCGCGCTCCGCCTGCAGATCGGCGAGCAGGTTGAGCACCTGGGCGCGCACCGAGACGTCGAGAGCCGAGACCGCTTCGTCAGCGATGATGAAATGCGGCGACAGGGCTAGTGCGCGGGCGATGGCGATGCGCTGGCGCTGCCCGCCAGAGAACTGGTGCGGATAGCGCTCGGCGTGTTCGGCCTTGAGGCCGACGCGCTCCAGCAGTTCCCCGGCCAGGGCATGGCGCGCCTCTGCCGGCATCAGGCCGTGGATCGCGGGCCCGTCGCCGATCGCATCGCCGATGCGCCGCCGCGGATTGAGCGAGGCGTAAGGGTCCTGGAAGATGGTCTGGACCTCGCGACGAAAGCGCAGCAGCTCGCCGCCCGCAAGGTCGCCAATGTCCCGGCCCGCATAGAGGATGCGGCCGGATGTCGGCTGGTCCAGCCTGGCGGCGCAGCGGCCGAGCGTGCTCTTGCCCGAACCGGATTCGCCGATGATCGCCAGCGTCTGGCCGGCCGGAACCGTCAGGCTGACGCCGGCGCCCCGTCCATGAGCGCCTCGTGACGAAGTCGCGGCGCAGATCGCTGATCTCGAGAAGGGGTTCGCCGGGAATCGCCGCCGCTGAAGCGGCCTGGGTAGCGGGCGCAGCGACGGCCGCGGCAACGCGCGTGCCGGCCCGAGCCATGTCGCCCTGGCCCGGATCGGCCAGCGTCGCGAAGCGGCGGCCCGCGACGCGCGGCGCATCGACATCGGGAGCGGCAGCCAACAGCGCCTTGGTATAGGGATGCTCCGGCGCCGAGAATATCTGCGCGACATCCCCCTGCTCTACCACCTTGCCGCGATAGAGCACGACCACACGGTCGGCGATCTCGGCGACCACGCCGAGATCATGGGTAACGAACAGCAGCGCCGAACCGAGTTCCGCCTGCATCTCGAACAGCAGGTCGAGAACCTGCGCCTGGACTGTGACGTCCAGGGCCGTGGTCGGCTCGTCCGCGATGATCAGAGCCGGCTGGAGCGCGCAGGCGATGGCGATCATCACGCGCTGGCGCATGCCGCCGGACAGCTGATGCGGATAGGCCCTGGCCCGCGCCGCCGGGTTGCGGATGCCGACCCGCTCCAACAGCGCGACCGCCCGCTCCGCCGCAGCCTTGGGAGGCAGCCCGGTATGGATGCGCAGCACCTCGGCGATCTGGTCGCCGACGCGCCGGGCCGGGTTCAGCGCCGTCATCGGCTCCTGGAAGATCATCGCGATCTGTGCGCCGCGGAGCCGGTTCATCTCCGCTTCCGGCAGGGCGAACAGGTCACGGCCCTGGAAGGCGACGTGGCCGTCTACCTTGCCGGGAGGCTCGATCAGCCGCATCAGCGTGAGTCCGGTCACCGACTTGCCGGAGCCGGATTCACCGACGAGACAGACGACCTCGCCGCGGCGGATGTCGAAGCTGACGTCGTCGACCGCGCGCACCGGCCCGCCCGGCGTTGCGAACTCCGTGATCAGCCCGCGGACCGAGAGCAGCGCGGCCTCATCCTTGACGGCTCCACTCATCGTTGCAGCTCCGGGTTAAGCCGGTCCTGCAGCCAGTCGCCGACGATGTTGATGGCGAGGACCGTCACGAACAGCGCCAAGCTGGGCACGAGCACGGGCGATGAACTGATGAAAATGTAGTTCTTGAGCGTGCCGACCATCTGGCCCCAGGACGGCGTCGGCGGCTGCACGCCGAGCCCGAGGAAGCTCAACCCCGCCTCCATCAGCATGGCGAAGGAGAAGGTCAGCGAGGCCTGGACGGCGATGACCGAGCGCATGTTCGGCAGGATCTCGCGGCGGATCAGCCAGAGCCGGCTGGCGCCGAGCGAGCGGGCGGCCAGCACATGGTCGCGCGCCCGGATACTGCGCGCCATGCCGTAAGAGACGCGGGCGAATTGCGGGCAGTAGAGCAGGCCGATCGTGCCGATCAGCGCCGGCAGGCTGCCGCCGAGAAAGGCCAGCACGACGATCGCGACGAAGATCTCGGGCAGGGAGACGAAGACGTCGACGATGCGCATCGCCGCTCCTTCTGCCCGCGGGCCGAGAAAGGCGATGCCGATGCCGAGCGGCACGCCGATGCCGCCGGCGAGCAGGACCGCCGCGGCCGCGACCGCAAGCGAGACGCGTCCGCCATAGGCCAGGCGCGAGAACAGGTCGCGGCCGAGCTCGTCGGTGCCGAACCAGTGTGCCGCGCTCGGCGAGGCCAGGATGTTCAAAGGGTCGATCGCCAGCGGGTCGGCGAGGCCGATCACGGGGGCAAGGAGGGCGGCGGCGACAACGATCGCGAGCACCAGCATGGCGAGGCGGGTGGCGATATCCGTTGTTCTGACCAAGGCTGCGACGGCCGTCATGCGCTCACCCTCCATTTGTTCCGGCGCGCGGATCGACGAGGCCCTGTGCGAGGTCGATCAGCAGGCTGATGAGGATGAAGATCGCGAAGATCGCGAGCAGGCTGCCCTGCATCAGCGGGTAGTCACGGGCGAAGGAGGCGCTGACGAGGAGCGAGCTGAGTCCGGGCCAGTCGAACAATGCCTCAACGATCACCGTGCCGCCGAGCAGGTTGCCGGCGCGGATGCCGATGATCGCGATGATCGGCACGAGCGCGTTCGGCAGTGCGTGGCGCGTCATCGCCTTGCCGCGCGAAAGGCCCTTGGCGCGGGCGAGCCGGACATAGTCCTTGGCCATGCTGTCGATCAGGCTGGCGCGCGTCATGCGCGCGACCACGCCCATAAAGTTGATGCCGATGGCCAGCGAGGGCAGCACGAGGCAGGACAGGTGCAGCAGCGCGTCCTCGGCGAAGGCGACATAGCCGGAGGATGGCAGCAGATCGAGCCAAAGGCTGAAGATCAGCACCAGCAGGATGCCGGAGACGAAGACCGGAGCGGAGAAACCTGCGACCGCAATCACCGAGGCGGCCATGCCCGGCAGTTTGCCGCGGTCCCGGGCCGCCAGCACGCCGAGCGGCAGGCCGAGCACGACGGCGACCAGGAGCCCGCCGCCAATCAGCTCCAGGCTGCGCGGGATGCGCCGCAGCAACTCGTCGAGCACCGGCTCGCCATTGCGCAGCGAGCGGCCGAGATCCCCCTGGAACAGGCCGCCCGCCCAGGTCAGGAACTGCGAAATCAGTGGCCGGTCGAGGCCGAGCTCACGGGTCATCCGCGCGACCGCCTCCGGATCGCTCCCCGCCTGCTCGCCGAGCAGCATCACCACCGGGTCGCCCGGCAGGAGCTGGATCGAAGCGAACACGACGATGCTCGCGAGAACCAGCGTCAGAAGGGCCGAGGCCAGTCTGCTTCCGATGAACTTCGACATACCTCACCCGATCGCGGGGCTGCCGCCGGCCGGCGGCCTCGACCTTTACGTCTCTCATGCCGGCATCGGGGCCCCGATGCCGGACGGCGGCTTCAGGCCGAGCCCTAGTCGATCCACATCGTCGGCAGGGAGATGCCGGTGCTGCTCTCGTTGAGGGCGCCGGAGAGGTGCCGGTAGCCCTTGACGTTGCGCCGATAGGCCTGGGCCTGTTCGCGGTAGTTCACGAACACCCAGGGGCTGGTCTCGAGCAGGCGCTCCTCGACCTTGGCATAGATCGCCTTGCGCTTTTCCACCTCGGTGGTCGCGCGGCCTTCGGCCAGGAGCTTCTCCAGCGCCTCGTCGCGATAGCCTATCGGCTTGGCCCAATAGGTCGAATCCGCCCCGAAGTAGTACGCGTATGCGTCCGGGTCGGGCAGCTTCATCGAGACGCCATAGAGCATGGCGTCGTAATTGGCCGCGTTCTTCCGCTCCATCAGGTTGGCCCACTCGACCAGGCGGATGTTCACGGTGACGCCGATCTCCTTGAGGTTCGCCTGGATGACCTGCGCGGTCGTCGTGTAGATTCCGAGCCCCTGGAAGACGATCAACTCGATCTCCAGGCCCTTGTCGTGGCCGGCCTGCGCCAGCAGCGCCTTAGCCTTGGCCGGATCGCGCTTGAAGCGACCGTCCAGCTCCTTGTTATAGAAGGAGGAATCGGAAGGCGTCGGCGGTCCGTAGATGGGCGAACCGTGGCCGAAGAAGGCAGCCTTCGAGATCGCCTCCCGGTCCACCGCATAGGCAATGGCCTGCCGGACCTTCGGGTCATCGAAGGGCTTGCGGGTCGCGTTGAACCAGATGTTCATGAAGGCGCCGCCGCTGGAATCGACCTTGAAGTTCGGCATGCGGCCGAGCATGTCGATGTCCTTCCAGGGCACGAAGTCGATCATGTCGAGCGAGCCGCTGCGCAATGCGTTGACGCGCGCGTCGTCGCTCTTGATCATCCGCACCTCGACGCCGTTGAGATAGGGCTCGCCAGAGACGAAATACGCCGGATTCTTCTCCAGGACGGCACGCACCGAAGGCTCGTACTGCTTGAGCAAGAAGGGGCCGGTGCCGTTGGCGGAGGCCTTCACATTGGCGCCGCCCTCGATCCATTTGCGCGAGACGATGGCCGCCTCCGGCAGTGCCAGCACCGAGAGCAGTGTGGCGTCCGGTTGCGGCTTCTCGACCTTGACGGTCCTGGCGTCGACGACCGTGACGGTGGCGCCGAGAAGATTGGTGCGCAGCGTCGCCGCCGTCTTCTCGTCGATGATGCGGTCGAGCGAGAACTTGACGTCCTCGGCGGTCACCGGCGAGCCGTCGTGGAAGGTCGTCCCGGCCCGGAGGTGGAACAGGATGGTCTTCGAATCCGGCTGTTCCCAGCGCTCGGCGAGGCGCGGCACGACAGCGCCCTTGGCATCGTAACCGACGAGCGGGCTGTACAGTGCCTCGATCAGGACGCGCCAGGCATTGCCGCCATAGACATGCGGGTCGAGATTCGTCACCTCGGTGACCGTACCGTAGCGCAGCGTGCCGCCCTTCTTGGGCGCCTGCGCGAAGGCAGAGCCGTGCATCAGGCCGAATGCGGCGGCGCCCAGCGCGGCCTGAGAGAACGTGCGGCGGGAGATGGTCATGCTGATTCCCCTGTTCTGGTTGTTTCAGGCCGCCGGCAGCGCCGCCACGAAGCGGTCGATCTCGGCGATGTCGTTGTAGTAGGAGGGCGAGATGCGCATCCGTCCGCCGCGCATGGCGAGGTCGACGCCGGCCTGCTTGAGCCTGGCTTCGATTTCTTCACCCGGCCGCGTCGGATGTCGGAAGGAGAGATTGCCGGAACGCTCGCCCTCGTCGAACGGGCTCACGATCTCGTAGCCGCGCCGGCGCAGGGCCTCGGCCGCATAGGCATTCAGCCCCAGGATATGACGCTCGATCGCAGCCGGCGTCAGCTGCAGCTGCAGGCGAACCGCGGCATCGAGCCCCCAGATGCCCGGGAAATTCACCAACGCTTCCTCGAAGCGCCCGGCGTCCGGACGGTAGCTCAGCTCATAATCCATATGGGCTTCATGCTTGCCGACGCTGTGATAGCCGACGCTCGGCGGGTCGAGCAGATCAAGGGCGTCGCGGCGGCAATAGAACAAGCCGGTCCCGATCGGCGCCAGCATCCACTTGTGCCCGCCGACGGACATGAAGTGCACGCCGAGGCGCTCGACATCGATGGCGAGAACGCCGGCCCACTGGATCGCGTCGAGGTTCAGCAGCACGCCCTTCTCATGGCAGAGCGCGGCGGTCGCCTCGAGATCGTGCCGGAAGCCGTTCGAGAACTGCACGGCGCTGATCGAGACCAGGCGGGTGCGATCGTCGATCAGGGCGCGGATGTCGTCGACGAGGATGCGCCCGCCGCGGTTCTTGACCCAGCGGATCGAGACGCCGCGCTTTGCGAGCTTCATCCAGCAATAGACGTTCGAAGGGTACTCGATATCCGGCAGGATGAGGTTGTCGCCATCCTTCCAGTCGAGCCCGTTGGCGACGTTGACCAGGCCTTCCGTAGTGTTCTTGACGAAGGCGATCTCCGAGCGCTTCGCGCCGATCAGCCGGGCGAGGCGATCCTTGATCGCGGTGTCGGCATGTTCGCACCAGCGCGGATAATCGTTGCGGCCATTGTCGCGGACATTCGCCAGGAAGCGCTCGACGGCGCCGATCACCGGCAGCGAATGGCCGCCGATCGAGGCGTTGTTCAGGTAGCAGCGCTTCTGCTTGATCGGGAACAGGCTGCCGACGGTGGCCAGCGTCTGCGCACCGATCCCGTCAGGGTCGTCAGCGAAGAGATCGGTCTCCGGAAAGGAAGCCGCAGTCGGCGCCAAGGTAGTCACGCTCAAGTCTCCTCTCGACGGAACGGTGCGGTTCGCGGGAGCACGGGTCACAGTTCCATCTGTTCGTAACGGCGGTGCGCGGTCGG
>MEEC01000121.1 GCA_001724315.1 Lautropia sp. SCN 70-15
CAGCGCGGTGCCATCGTAGAGCGCGCCGGCGGCCACGCCCTCCACCAGCAGCGACAAGCTCGCCCGGACCGCATCCGGCTCGGCCCGGCCCGCTTCGCCGGCGCGCGCGTCGTCGAGCTCCCACCAGGCATGCGGTGTTCGCCCGCCGCCGAAACAGCCGGCGAGCCCCAGCGCCGGAATTGCCGGCAACACGCGCAGCAGCGCGCGCCTGGCCGTGTTGCCGCGGATCGTCATCGTGCGTTCTCCCCGGGGCCCAGCTGGCCCTCGGATGGTCCCAGCAGCGCCGCCGCCGGGTCGCCCAGGCGTTCGGCCGCCCTGGCCAGCGACTCGGCGCTGCCGCGCAACTCGCGCGCGGTCACCCTGAGCTCCATCGCGCCGGCATCGGTGGCGGTCTCGAGACGCGCGACGATCGCGCCGGATTCGCGCTCGAGCGAGCGGGCCGCCGACGACAGGTCGGCCAGCGCCGCCCGCGCCTGTTCCGACAGCGGCTGGATCTGCGCGCCGGCGCGCGCCACCGCCTCAGAGGTCTCCCGGCCGGTCTGCTCGAGCGCGCGCGCCGTGCCCTGGAAGGCGATCGCGGTGTCGCGGAAAGCCTTCGAGGTCTGCTGGACGCTGTCGGCCATCAGGTCCAGGCGCTCCAGTCGCCGCTCGAGGCCGCTCACCAGGTCGCGCACCGCGATCACGGTCTCCATGACCTTCTCGCGGTTCGGCGGGCTGAGCAGGCGGTCCAGATTGGCCAGCGCGGACTCGCCGGTGGCGGTCACGCGGCCGAGCGCGTCGGCGATCTGGCTCAGGCCCGAAGTGCCCTCGGGAATGACCGGGAAGTCCTCCCCCGGCGGCACGGTGACCCGCGGCGGGCCGGGCGTGCCCGGCGTGACCAGGTCGATGCGCGCCAGGCCGGTGACCAGGTTGCGGGAGACGTTCGCCGTGGTGTTCACGCTGACCGGTGTTCACGCTGACCGGCGTGTCGCGGCCGACCCGGATCGTGACGTCGACCTGGTTGATGTTCTGCGGCGAGAGCTTGTAGGCCTGCACCCGGCCGACCTTCACCCCGCGCATGTTCACGTCGCTGCCGAGCTGCAGGCCGTCGAGCGACTGCTTTTCGAAGTGGATCATGTAGGACTGGTGATCGCTGCCGTCCTCGCCGCTCAGCCACACCAGCGCCGCGGCGAGCAGGGCAGCCAGCGCGAGCACCGCGGCGCCGACCAGCGTGTATCGGGATTCCGGTTCCATGCTCAGGGTCCGTCGGGGACTTCCGCAGCCGGCATCTTACGGCTCGAGAAGTATTCGCGTATCCACGGATCGTCGCTGGCCATGACTTGCGCAGGCGTGCCGTCGCCGGCGACGCGGCCGCCGCCCAGCACCACGATCCGCTTGGCGATGGTCAGCAGCGTGTCCAGGTCGTGCGTGACCACGACCACCGTGATGCCCAGATCGTCGCACAGGCCGCGCAGCAGGCCGTCGAAGGCCCGGGCGGTGATCGGGTCCAGCCCCGAGGTGGGCTCGTCGAGAAACAGCACCTCGGGCTCGAGCGCCAGCGCCCGCGCGATCGCGGCCCGCTTGCGCATGCCGCCCGACAGCTGCGAGGGCATCTTCCCGCCGGCATCGGCCGGCAGACCGGCCTGCGCGAGCCGCAGGGCCACCAGCGGGGCGATCATCGGCTCGGGCACCAGGCCCGACTCGCGCAGCGGCACCTCGACGTTCGCCGCCACGGTCAGCGACGAGAACAGCGCGCCGTCCTGGAACATCATCCCGAAGCGGCGGCGCATCGCGGAAAGCTCGGCCTCGGGCGCGTGCCAGACGTCGACGCCCAGCAGCTTCACCGTGCCCGCGTCCGGCCGGTGCAGGCCCACGATCTCGCGCAGCAGCACCGACTTGCCGGTGCCGCTGCCGCCGATGATCGCGACCAGCTCGCCGGCGCCAATCGCCAGGTCCAGGCCTTCGTGCACCACCTGGCGCCCGAAGCGGGTCGACACGCCCCGGATGTCGATTACCGGCGCGGCGCTCACAGCCCCATCCCCTGCAGCACCACCGCGAACAGCGCGTCGATGACGATCACGCCGACGATCGCCTGCACCACGGTGGAGGTGGTGTGGATGCCGATGGTGCGCGTGTCGCGCGCGCCGGTCATGCCCATTCGGCAGCCGATGACCGCGATCAGCAGCGCGAACACCGGCGCCTTGACCAGGCCGATGATCGCGTGGCGCGGCGCGAGCGCGTCGTGCAGCCGCGCGACGAAGGTCGACGGCGTGATGTCGAGCATCGTGTCGGCGATCAGCGCGGCGCCGGCGAGCCCGGCCAGGTCGCCCACGAAGACCAGCAGCGGGAGCGAGATCACCAGCGCGAGCACCCGCGGGATCACCAGCACCTGCGCCACCGACAGGCCCAGCACGCGGATCGCGTCGGTCTCCTCGTTGAGCCGCATCGTGCCCAGCTGGGCGGCGAAGGACGCGCCCGACCGGCCGGCCACGATCGTGGCCACGATCAGCGGTGAGAACTCGCGGGTCATGCCCAGCGCCACGCCGTCGACCACGAAGATGTTGGCGCCGTACTGCTCGGCCTGCAGGCCCAGCAGGTAGGCGAAGACCAGCCCGATCAGCGCGGTCACCAGCGCCACCACCGGCACCGCGCTGATGCACACGCGCGAGACCTGCGTGACCAGCTCGCGCAGGCGCAGGCGCCGCGGCGAGACCAGGGCGCGGCCCAGCTCGACCACCACCAGGCCCAGGAAGGACAGGTGGCCCAGCAGCATCTCGCCCAGCGCGTGCGCGACGGCGCCTAGCTGCGCGATCGGCGCAGCGGGGGGCCCGCGGCGCGAGGGTGCGAGCTCGTGCGTGGCCTCGCTCACCTGCCGCAGGATCCGCTCGTGCCTGGGGTCGAAATCGCGCAGCGCGATCGCGCGCGGCTCGAGGCCGGCGGCGCGCAGCCAGCGGCACAGCTGCAGCGCGGCGGCGGTGTCGAGCGCCTCGAGCGCCGAGCCGTCGATCGCGTCGATGCCGCCGGCCGCGCAGTCGCGCAAGGCAGACTCCAGCTCGCGCAGGCGCGCCAGCCTCCAGGCGCCGGCCAGCCGCAGCAGCGCGCCCTGCGGGCCGCGCTCGATCCGGCAGTCTTGCGTGGGCGGGCCCAGGGAGCGCCCCTCGTCAGGCCGCCAGGTTCACGGTGACGGCCTTGCGGTGGGTGAAGCTCTCGAGCATGCCGTCGAGCGAGAACTCGCGGCCCAGCCCGCTTTGCTTGAAGCCGCCGTAGGGCTGCCCGAGCGACTGGCCGCCGCCCTGGTTCACCTGGACCCAGCCCGATTCGATCCGGTGCGCGGCGCGCAGGCCGCGGGCCAGGTCGCGGGTGAACACGTAGCCCGCCAGGCCGTAGTGCGAATCGTTGGCCATGCGGATCGCGTCTTCCTCGTCCTTCCAGGGAATGGCGACCAGCACCGGGCCGAAGATCTCCTCGCGCGCGAGCCGCCACTCGTTGGACACGCCGGCGATGACCGTGGGAATGGTGAACCAGCCGCGCGCCAGCGGCCCTTCGCCGGGCGGCAGGCCGCCGCAGACCAGCCGGCCCGGATTGCGCTCGAGGCCGTCCTCGATGTAGTCGCACACGCGGCGGAACTGCTTGCCGTTGATCAGCGCGCCCACGTCGTTGGCCTCGTCGAGCGGATCGCCGATCTTCAGCGCCTGCGCCTTCGCGGCGAGCTTCTCGAGGAATCGGTCGTAGACCGACTCGTGCAGGAAGAGCCGCGAACCGGCCGTGCAGGACTGGCTCTGGCGGGTGAAGCGCATCGAGGCCATCACGCAGTCGACCGCCCAGTCGCCGCCGTCGTCCATCACGTCGGGATAGACGATCGCGGGGCTCTTGCCGCCCAGTTCGAGCGATACCGGCACGATGCGCTCGGCCGCCGCATGCATGACCAGCTTGCCCACCTGGGTGGAGCCGGTGAAGGACAGCTTGCCGACCATCGGATGTTCGGCCAGGGCCGCGCCGGCCTCGGGGCCGTAGCCGGTGATCACGTTGACCACGCCGGGCGGCAGGTGCTCGGCGCAGACCTCGGCGATCAGCAACACCGCCAGGGGCGCGTCCTCGGCAGCCTTGAGCACGATCGTGTTGCCGGCCGCGATGGCCGGAGCGATCTTCATCGCCGACAGCGACACCGGCGCGTTCCACGGCACGATCGCCCCGACCACGCCGATCGGCTCGCGCCGGGTGTAGCTGAGCGTGTTCTCGCCCAGCGGGATGGTTTCGCCCTTGGTCTCGCCGGCCAGGCCGCCGAAGTAGCGGAAGGCGTCGGCCGCCAGCAGCGCCTCGGGACGGGTCTGGGTGCGCAGCGCGTTGCCGGTCTCGAGCGCCTGGGTGCGGGCGATGCGCTCGGCGCGCGCGGCGAGCCCTTCGGCGATCTTCAGCACCAGCGCGCCGCGCTCGCGCGCCGGCCGGCGCCGCCAGTCGTCGAAGGCCGCGGCGGCCGCGCGCACCGCGCGGTCGACGTCGGCGGCGCCGCCGCGCGGCACCCGGCCGATGGCCAGCTTGCGGGCCGGCGCCTCGATGTCGATGGTGCGGCCGTCGGCGGCGTCGACCCACTCGCCGCCGATCAGCATCCGGGATTCGATCAGGCCGGCGGGGTATCCGTCGGGCAGTTGCTCGGTCGACGACATGGCGGCTCCTCGGGTGCGGACGTCTCGCCTGGCGAAAACGCGTCGCCGGGCGCGCGCCGCATCGACAATCGCCGCGAGCCAATCTGGAAGGAGGGCCCGCGGACGGTGAAAGATGGTGCCGCTTGTCGGATTCGAACTGACGACCTACCGCTTACAAGGCGGTTGCTCTACCAACTGAGCTAAAGCGGCGAAACGATGATGCTGGGGCAGATTCTAAGCCAACGCGCGGTCACCCCTGCCGCTCCAGCTGCCGCGCCCGCTCGAGCAGCCGGTCGATCGCCCGGTCGAGCACGGCCGCCTCGTCCGCATCGAGCGCCTCGAGCAGGAAGGTCTCTCGCGCCTGGACCATGGGGGTCAGCTTGCGCAGCAGCGCGCGCCCCGCAGGCGTCAGGCTCAGGATCCGGTTGCGGCGGTCCTCGGCGTCTTCCTCGCGGGCGATCAGCCCGCTGCGCTCCAGGCCGGCCACCGCGCGGCTGACCTGCATCTTGTCGAGCGTGGCGTAGAGCGCCGCGTCGCGGCTCTTCATCGCGCCGGTCTCGGCCAGCGCGGCCAGCACCCGCCATTCGTCGCGGGTGAGCGCGAATCGCTCGGCGTAGACCTGGGCAATGGAGCGGCTGACCGACTCGGCGAGCACCGCCAGCCGGTAGGGGAGGAAGTCCTGCAGCTTCAGCGCGCCGACAGGCGCATCAGACGGTAACTTTCGTGACATTCGTTCAATATAGCCGGGGCTGCCGAACCGGCACAATAATTGATTGGTGGTCCTCTCGTCGCATATCTTTTCGGGGCTTGACTGCAATTCGTAACATTCGTTACGATTCGACTATCGACCGCGACCGCCGCCCCTCCCGGCCGGCATCGTCCGGCCAACCCGAGAGGAGACCCGACATGAAGATCGACCGAATCCACCACGTCGCCTACCGCTGCCGCGATGCGAAGGAAACCGTGGAGTGGTACACGAAGAACCTGAACATGGACTTCGTGCTCGCCATCGCCGAGGACCAGGTGCCCTCCACGCACGAACCCGACCCCTACATGCACCTGTTCATGGATGCGGGCGGCGGCAACATCCTGGCCTTCTTCGAGATCCCCAAGTCGCCGCCCATGGGCCGCGACCCGAACACGCCGGCCTGGGTCCAGCACATCGCGTTCAAGGTGGACAGCGAAAAGGACCTGCTCGAGGCGAAGGCGCGGCTCGAGGCCAACGGCGTGGACGTGATCGGGCCCACCGACCACACGATCTTCAAGTCGATCTACTTCTTCGATCCCAACGGCCACCGGCTCGAACTGGCCGCGGACGTCGGCACGCCCGAAATGCATGCGAAACTCGACGAAGTGAAGTGGGCGATGCTCGAGGAGTGGTCGCGCACCAAGCGGGCGCCCAAGCACGCGGCCTGGATGCACGAGAAGGAATTCGCGAGCTGAGCCGGGCCGCGGGCCGGGCAGCCGGCCGATCCGAAATCCGCCGGCAACGAGGAGACAGACAGGCATGCAGCAGACGTTCACCTATCCCGAGTTCGCGTACCGGCCCTCGCCCGAGCAGGCGTCAGGCAAGCCGCAGCGGCATCCGGTGGTGGTGGTCGGCGCCGGCCCGGTGGGGCTCACCGCGGCGCTGGACCTGGCGGCGCGCGGCCTTCAGGTGGTGGTGCTCGACGACAACAACACGGTGAGCGTGGGCTCGCGGGCAATCTGCTTCGCCAAGCGGCCGCTCGAGATCTGGAACCGCCTGGGCTGCGCGAGCCGGATGGTCGAGAAGGGCGTGAACTGGAAGGTCGGCAAGGTCTTCTTCCGCGACGACCCGGTGTTCTCCTTCGACCTGCTGCCCGAGACCGGCCACGCGCTGCCGGCCATGATCAACCTGCAGCAGTACTACCTGGAGCAGTACCTGGTCGAGGCCTGCGAGGCCCACGCCGGGATCGACTTGCGCTGGAAGCACAAGGTCGTCGCGCTCGAGCAGAAGCCCGACCACGTGTCGCTGACGGTGGAAACCCCCGACGGCAGCTTCCCGACGCAGGCCGACTGGGTCATCGCCTGCGACGGCGCGAACAGTACGCTGCGCGGCATGGTCGGCGCGGCCTTCAGCGGCCAGGTCTTCCAGGACCGATTCCTGATCGCCGACGTGATCATGAAGGCGGGCTTTCCGCCGGAGCGCTGGTTCTGGTTCGACCCGCCCTTCCACCGCGGCCAGTCGGTGCTGCTGCACAAGCAGGCCGACGACGTCTGGCGCATCGACTTCCAGCTCGGCCCCGACGCCGATCCGGTCGAGGAGAAGAAGCCCGAGAACGTGATGCCGCGCATCCGCGCGATGCTCGGCCCCGAGGCTGCATTCGAGCTGGAGTGGGTGTCCATCTACCAGTTCGCGTGCCGGCGCATCGACCGCTTCCGGCACGGCCGGGTGATCTTCGCCGGCGACGCTGCGCACCAGGTCTCGCCCTTCGGGGCGCGCGGCGCGAACAGCGGCGTGCAGGACACCGACAACCTGGCCTGGAAGCTCGCGCTGGTGATCCAGGGCCAGGCGCCCGAGGCGCTGCTCGAGAGCTACCACGATGAGCGCGCGCTGGCCGCCAACGATAACATCCTGAACTCGACCCGGGCCACCGACTTCATCTCGCCGAAGAACGCCGCCAGCCTGGTCTACCGCAACGCGGTGCTCGACCTGGCCCGCAGCGAGCCCTTCGCGCGCGGGCTGGTCAACAGCGGCCGGCTGTCGACGCCCACGCCCTATCCGGACTCGCCACTCAACACGCCGGACGAATCGCCCTTCGAGGGCGCGATGCGCCCCGGCACCAACTGCGCCGACGCGCCGCTCACCCGCGAGGGCAAGCCCGCCTGGCTGCTGGACATGCTGGGCGATGGATTCACCGTGCTGTGCTTCGGCGCGCCCGAGGCTTCCTCGGCCGCGATGGACGGCAGCGCGGTGGATGCACTCGCGGTGGGAACGGTGCGACCCGCCCTGCTGTGCGAGGGCCGCGACTTCCGCGACAGCGAAGGCCAGCTGGCGGCGCGCTACGACGCGAAACCCGGCACCTGCTACCTGATCCGCCCCGACCAGTACGTGGCCGCGCGCTGGCGCAGCTTCGACGCCGGCAAGGTCCGCGCCGCGCTCGCACGGGCACTGGCCATGCACGCCTGAACACCGGAAGGAACCGATGCCGCTGATCCGCACGCCCAACATCCCCGACCCGGACGGCTTCTACAAGGAGCTGATGGACAGCCAGCGCGAGATGGACGAGGCGCAGGCCGCCGCGATGAACGCGCGGCTGGTCCTGCTGCTGGCCAATCACATCAGCGACCGGAGCGTGCTCGCCGAGGCGATGCGGATCGCGGCGGGGAAGTCCTAGGAGTCTGGGCGGCACCCTGCCGCCCAGACTCCTGGCCGGCGCGGGCGGCGCGCGGCCCGGACCGGACCTATTTGACCCGGGTGAGCCTGGGCGGACCCTTGGGCGGCGGCGTGGGAGACTCGTCGTCGGACCCACCTTGCTGCGTCGAGGCGGTCTCTTCCTTGCCGGCCTTCGCGCCCCGCCCGCCCTTCCCGGCCCGTCCGGAGGCCGGCTCGTCCGGGGCTTCGGTCCCGGCGGCCGTCGCAGCGGCCTCGGCCTTCCCGGCAGGCGCCTTGCGGCGCCGCTTCGAGGGCTTGGGCGCTTCGGCATCCTGGGGCTCGCCGCGCGGCGCAGCCGGCTCCCCGGGCGCAGCCGGCTCTCCGGGCGCAGCCGGCTCCCCGGGCGAAGCCGCCTCCGGCGCGGGCACCGCGGCCAGCCTGGGCCGCTTGCGCACCGGGGCGGGCGCTGCCGTACCGCCCTCCTGCGAAGCTTCGGCCTGCGGCGCGGGCGCTTCGACCAGCACCGGCCCCGAAACGGGCGCCTGGGGTTCGGGAGCGCCCTCGGGCTCCGGCGCCAGGGCCAGCGGTTTGGGCACCTCGAAGGCCATGCCCTGCCCGGTCTCCTGGGCGTAGATGGCCGACACGTTGTCGATGGGAATCGACACCGCGCGGGCCACGCCGCCGAAACGGGCTTCGAACTCGATCAGGTCGTTGCCGATCCGCAGGCGGTTGGTGGCCGCCGGCGACACGTTGAGCACGATCTCGCCGCC
>MEEC01000122.1 GCA_001724315.1 Lautropia sp. SCN 70-15
CCGCCTTCAGGCTCGGGTAGCGGACATGCTCCACCAGCTCCTGCGTCTTCTTGTCCGGCGCCGGGGTGACCAGCGAGACCAGGAAGATCACCAGGAAGCCCAGCGGCACGCCGAACAGGCCGGCCGAGATCGGCTGGATGTCCCACCACAGGTTCGTGATCGGCGCCGACCGCGGAACGCCGAGGAAGATCTCGCGCAGCCAGGGCTGGTTGAGGATCATGTAGTAGAACGTGATGCCGAAGCCGGCGATCATGCCCAGTGTTGCCGCGATGCCGGTGGCGCGCTTCCAGAAGATGCCCATCACCAGCGCCGGGAAGAACCCGGCGGCGGCGAAGGAGAACGCGGCGGACACCAGGAACAGGATGTCTGCCGGTTTCTGCGAAGCGACCAGCGCGGCGAGGACCGCCACGACCAGCAGCAGCATCTTGGACATCAGCACGCGGCGGGCCGTCGGCGCGTTCGGGTCGATCATCTTGTAGTAGACGTCGTGCGACAGCGCGTTCGCGATGGTCAGCAGCAGGCCGTCCGCGGTGGACAGCGCCGCCGCCAGACCGCCGGCAGCGACCAGGCCCGACACCACGTACGGCAGTCCCGCGATCTCCGGCGTGGCCAGCACGACGATGTCGCCGCCGATGGCGATCTCGGCCCGCTGCACGACGCCGTCCCCGTTGATGTCGGTGATCGACAGCAAGCCCGGGTCCACCCTGGTCCACGACTGCACCCAGCGTGGCAGCTCCGCGAAGGCGGTGCCCACCAGGTCGTTGTAGACCACGTACTTCACCAGGACCGCCAGGGCCGGCGCGGTCAGGTAGAGCAGCAGGATGAAGAACAGCGACCAGGCGACCGAGTTCCTCGCCTCACGCACCGATGGCGTCGTGTAGTAGCGCATCAGGATGTGAGGCAGTGCCGCCGTGCCGACCATCAGGCAGAAGACCAGCGCCAGGAAGTTCTTCCGCGCGATGGCTCGCGCATCGTCGTCCTTGCCCGGGAAGGCTTCGGCGTGCCTGGACAGCGGCGCACCCCTTGCCGCACCGGCCCTGTCCTTGCCCCAGGCAGCCACTGCGGCAGCCTGGTCCTTCGGATAGGCAGCCAGCGCGTCCTCGGCCTTCTTGATCGCCGCGGCATCGCCGCCGGACTTGGCGGTGGCCACCGCAGCCTCGAGCGCGGCCTTGCCTTCGGCGAACGACTTGGCCGGGTCCTTCAGCTTCTCGGCCGCCGCGGCCGCGCGATCGGTGAAGATCTTGCGGACCTCGTTCTCCTTCGGATCGGCGATCAGCTTCTCCTCGAGCTGCGTGACCTTGGTCAGCTGCTGGCCGTAGACGAGCTGCGGGATCGGGAAGCCGGTCTGCTTAACCGACAGCCACACCACCGGGATCATGTAGGCGATGATCAGGATGATGTACTGCGCCACCTGGGTCCACGTGACCGCCTTCATGCCGCCCAGGAACGAGCAGACCAGGATGCCGGCCAGGCCCAGGAAGATGCCGATCTCGAACTGCACGCCGGTGAGCCGGGTCGTGATGATGCCCACGCCGTAGATCTGCGCGACCACGTAGGTGAACGAGCAGAGCACCGCGATGATGACCCCCACGAAACGCGGCACGTGACCGCCGAAGCGCGCGCCCAGGAAGTCGGGAATCGTGAACTGCCCGAACTTGCGCAGGAACGGCGCCAGCAGCAGCGCCACCAGGACGTAGCCGCCGGTCCAGCCCATCACGAAGGCCAGGCCGCCGAATCCGGCCAGGTACAGCGTGCCGGCCATGCCGATGAACGAGGCCGCGGACATCCAGTCCGCGCCCACCGCCATGCCGTTGAACATCGCGGGAACCCGACGTCCGGCCACGTAGTACTCGTCGGCCACGTTCGTGCGACTGATGATGCCGATGCCGGCATACAGCAGCACGGTGGCGATCAGGAACACGTAGCCGATCGTCTGCCGGGGCAGGCCCATCTGCTCGAGAATGGCCAGAAGGATGACGAAGGCGGCAAAACCGCCGGTGTAGAAGCCGTAGACCTTCTTGAGCTGCGCCCTGAAGGCCTTGTTGCTCTGTGCGACGCTGCTCATCAGTCTTCTCCTTCCTCGACGCCATACTCCCGGTCGAGCCGGTTCATGTAGCGCGCGTAAAACACGATGATGGCCAGGTAGACCAACAGCGCGCCCTGCGCCGCTACCCAGAACGAGAATGGCCAGCCGAAGAAATTGAAATTCAGCGTTCGCGCCCCGTAGATGAGCGCGAACGTGACGAGGAACCAGACCGCGAGCAGGATGCCCGTGAGCCTCAGGTTCCGCTGCCAGTACTCCTGGTGCTTAGCTGTCAATTGCATGATGTCTCCTCCCCCCTGTTGTCGAACGCAGTCTCACGCTCTCCTCCTCCTCGGTAAGCGGGTCGTGCCCGCAGATATCAAAGCTTCACGCCGGTTGCTCAGAACGGCACTTCGACACCGACGTTGACCCCGGTCTCGCGCTCCAGCTGCTTCGCGACCTTGGGTTCGAATCCGGCCAGCTTGCGGATCGTGTTCGCCACGCGATCGGTCTGCCCGAGCCGGTGATAGGCGTGCGCGAGCTGGTACCAGCCGAAGGGCGACATCGGCTGCAGCTCGGTGTTCTTCTTGAGCAGCGGGATCGACTCCTCGACGCGCCCGAGCTTGATCAGAGACAGCGCCTTGCCGTACCAGGCGCGGTCGAGGCGCTCGTCGCCCGCGATCGCGCGGTCGAAGGCCTCGATCGCCCGCTCGTGGTCGCCAGCCTCCTGGCGAACGAAACCGAGGTTGAACCAGACCGAGGCCGGAGCCTCCCCGCTGGCCACCGCCTGCTCGAACGCGGCAATCGCGCCGGCCGGGTCGCCGGCCTCGGCGCGCAGGTGGCCGATCGACGCCAGCGCGTGCGCGTTGCCCGGCCTGGCCTCGAGCACCCGCCACCACCAGTGCTCGGCCATTTCGCGCCGCCCGAAGAAGGTGGCCCATACCGCCATTTGCTTGGAGAGCCAGGGATTGCGGGCCGCCATCGTCGTTTTCTCCGAGGGATCAGGAAGGACCGACCGGAACGTAGGCGGCCTTCATGAAGACCAGCCCGACCCAGATCCAGAACAGCAGGAAGAGCGCGACCGCCGCCACATGCTTGTCGACGACGGCCGAAGGCGTGATCGCGCGCGCGGCCCGCACCAGCGGCCGGGTGAGGAAGACCAGGATCTGGTAGATCGGGTTCTGATCGTGCTTGCCGAAGCTCAGCAGGAACACTGCGCCTCGGGCGAGCAACAGCAGCCCCGCGAACTCCACCAGTCCCTTCAGCACGATGACCACGCTCGCCATGGTTGCCGGGGCCTCAGTTGGCCTGCTTGAGCTGGTCGAGGATGGCCGGGTTCTCGAGCGTGGAGACGTCCTGCGTGATCTCCTCGCCCTTGGCCACCGAGCGCAGCAGCCGGCGCATGATCTTCCCGGACCGGGTCTTGGGCAGGTTCTCGCCGAAGCGGATGTCCTTGGGCTTGGCGATCGGACCGATCTCCTTGCCCACCCAGTTGCGCAGGTCGTTGGCGATCTTCTTCGCTTCGTCTGCCGAGGGCCGCGCCTGCTTGAGCACCACGAAGGCCACCACCGCCTCGCCGGTCAGGTCGTCGGGCCGGCCGACCACCGCCGCCTCGGCCACCAGCGGGTTGGACACCAGCGCCGACTCGATCTCCATCGTGCCGAGCCGGTGGCCCGACACGTTGAGCACGTCGTCGATGCGGCCCATGATCCAGAAGTAGCCGTCGAGGTCGCGGCTGGCGCCGTCGCCGGCCAGGTAGTAGCGGCCCTTGAAGTCGTCCGGGTAGTAGCTCTTCCTGAAGCGCTCGGGGTCGCCCCAGATCGTGCGGATCATCGAGGGCCAGGGCTTCTTGATGACCAGGAAGCCGCCCTTGCCCTTCTCGACGTCGGTGCCCGTCTCGTCGACGATCGCCGCGGCCACGCCGGGCAACGGCATCGTGCAGGACCCGGGCTTGAGCGCATGCACGCCCGGCAGCGGCGTGATCATGTGGCCGCCGGTTTCGGTCTGCCACCAGGTGTCGACGATCGGGCAGCGCTCGCGGCCGACGTTGGTGTAGTACCACATCCAGGCCTCGGGGTTGATCGGCTCGCCGACCGAACCGAGCAGGCGCAGCGAGGACAGGTCGTACTTGCGCGGATGGTGGTCGGGACTGGCCTCGCCGGCCTTGACCAGCGAGCGGATCGCGGTGGGCGCGGTGTAGAAGATGCTGACCTTGTGACGGTCGATCATCTCCCAGAAGCGGCCGGCATGCGGGAAGGTGGGCACGCCCTCGAACACCACCTGGGTAGCGCCGCAGGCCAGCGGGCCGTAGGCGATGTAGGTGTGCCCGGTGACCCAGCCGATGTCGGCGGTGCACCAGAACATGTCCTCCGGCTTGATGTCGAAGGTCCACTTCATCGTGAGGGCGGCCATCAGCAGGTAGCCCGCCGACGAATGCTGCACCCCCTTGGGCTTGCCGGTGGAGCCCGAGGTGTAGAGGATGAAAAGCGGGTGCTCGGCGCCGACCCACTCGGGCTCGCACTGCGCCGGCTGGCCGGCCACGACTTCATCCCAGGGCATGTCGCGGCCCGGCTGCATGGCCACGTTGCCGCCGGTGCGGCGGTAGACGACCACCTTGCGCACGGCATCGCAGCCGCCCATGGCGAAGGCCTCGTCGATGGCGGGCTTGAGCGGGATGTGCCTGCCGCCGCGCACCTGCTCGTCGGCGGTGATCACCAGCGTGGCGCCGGCGTCGATGATCCGCTCGTGGATGCTCTTGGCCGAGAAGCCGCCGAACACGACCGAGTGGATGATGCCGAGCCGGGCGCAGGCCTGCATGGCCACGACGCCCTCGATCGACATCGGCATGTAGACGATGGCCCGCTCGCCCTTCTTGTAACCGAGCGCGCGCAGGCCGTTGGCGAAGCGGCAGACCCGCTCGTGCAGCTCGCGGTAGCTGACCTTGCTGACCTTGCCGTCGTCGGTCTCGAAGACGATCGCGGTCTTGTTCTCGACCGGCGTGCCGAGGTGCCGGTCCAGGCAGTTCCAGGAGACGTTCAGTTCGCCATCGTCGAACCACTTGAAGAACGGCGCGTTGGAGTCGTCCAGCGCCCGGCTGAACGGCTTGTGCCACACCAGGTGCTCGCGCGCCAGGCGGGCCCAGAAGCCCGCGTGATCCTTTTCGGCCTCGGCGCAGAGCGCCTGGTACTGGTCCATTCCGGCGATCGCGGCCTTGCTGACGAAGCCCTCCGGGGGCGGAAACAAACGCCCTTCCTGGAGCACCGATTCGATCTGAGCGGACATGTCCCCTCCTCCGTTTTCTTGCTGGATTTCTGCTTATGCGGGGGCAAGTTACGCAGGGTCCCTTACGGAAGCCTTACGGATCAGGCATTTGCGCAACCGCGCCCGCCCCGGCGCCCGGTGACCGTTTCGCCCGTCACCCGGTGACGCTTCCCGAGGATAGCGCGCCACCCCGGGGGGACGAATCACCCCGGGCCCGTTCGGCAAATCCGCTAAACTCCGCCGGATTTCCGCAAGGAGTCCCTCCTTGATTCCCCCCGCCGACAAGCCGATCGCCCCGCTTCCGCGCCTGATCTTCGCCAGCCGCTGGCTGCAGCTGCCCCTGTACCTCGGCCTGATCGTGGCCCAGGTGGTCTACGTCTGGCTGTTCGCCGAGGAGCTGATCCACCTGGTCGAGCTGCTCTGGAATCCGGGCGCGCTCGACAGCACGGTCGAGCGGCTCAACATCACCGAGCGCAACAAGGAGACGGTGATCATGATCATCGTCCTGTCGCTGATCGACGTGGTGATGATCTCCAACCTGCTGATCATGGTCATCGTGGGCGGCTACGAGACCTTCGTGTCGCGGCTGCGGCTCGAAGGCCACCCCGACCAGCCCGAGTGGCTGTCGCACGTGAACGCGAACGTGCTCAAGGTCAAGCTGGCCACCGCGATCATCGGGATCTCGTCGATCCACCTGCTCAAGAGCTTCATCTCGGCCGGCACGCTGCCCCAGCAGACGCTGCTCTGGCAGACGGTGATCCACGTGGTGTTCCTGATCTCGGCGATCGCCATCGCGATCATCGACCGCCTGATGGCGGGCACCCTGGCCGTCGCGCACAAGGGTGGCCACGCCAGCCGCGCCGGGCACTGATCCGGCAGGCCGGGCGCCCACGAGCCGAACCGCCGAGCGCCGCGCCTTGCGCGCGGCAATCGCCTTCCATCAATCCGACGAGGACCGAACCATGACCGTGATCAAGCAGGACGACCTGATCGAATCGGTGGCCGCGGCGCTGCAGTTCATCAGCTACTACCACCCGCAGGACTTCATCGAGCACCTGGCGCGGGCCTACCAGTCGGAGCAGAGTCCGGCCGCGCGCGACGCGATCGCGCAGATCCTGACCAACTCGCGGATGTGCGCCGAAGGTCACCGGCCGATCTGCCAGGACACCGGCATCGTCAACGTGTTCCTGAAGATCGGCATGAGCGTGCGCTTCGAGGGCTTCTCCGGATCGATCGCGGACGCGGTCAACGAGGGGGTGCGCCGGGGCTACCTGAACCCGGACAACACGCTGCGCGCTTCGGTGGTGGCCGACCCGCAGTTCGAGCGCAAGAACACGAAGGACAACACGCCGGCAGTGATCCAGATGGAGCTGGTGCCGGGCGACACGGTCGACGTCACCGTGGCGGCCAAGGGCGGCGGCTCGGAGAACAAGTCCAAGCTGGTCATGCTCAACCCCTCCGATTCGGTCGTCGACTGGGTGCTCAAGACCGTGCCCACGATGGGCGCCGGCTGGTGCCCGCCGGGCATGCTGGGCATCGGCATCGGCGGCACCGCCGAGAAGGCGATGCTGATGGCCAAGGAATCGCTGATGGACCCCATCGACATGTTCGACCTGCTGAAGCGCGGGCCGTCGAACAAGGTCGAGGAGCTGCGCATCGAGCTCTACGAGAAGGTCAACGCGCTGGGCATCGGCGCCCAGGGCCTGGGCGGCCTGACCACGGTGCTCGACGTGAAGATCGCGATGTACCCGACCCACGCGGCCTCCAAACCGGTAGCGATGATCCCGAACTGCGCGGCCACCCGGCACGCGCACTTCGTGCTCGACGGCTCGGGCCCCGCCTACTGCGAGCCGCCGCCGCTCTCCACCTGGCCCGACGTGAGCTGGACCCCCGACGTCAAGCAGTCGAAGCGGGTGGACCTGGACACGCTCACCAAGGAGGAAGTCGCCTCCTGGAAACCGGGCCAGACCCTGCTGCTGTCGGGCAAGATGCTCACCGGCCGCGATGCCGCCCACAAGCGGATCCAGGACATGCTGGCCCGCGGCGAGAAACTGCCGGTCGACTTCACCAACCGCGTCATCTACTACGTGGGCCCGGTCGACCCGGTGCGCGACGAGGCGGTGGGGCCTGCCGGCCCGACCACCGCCACCCGGATGGACAAGTTCACCGAGATGATGCTGTCGCAGACCGGGCTGATCTCGATGATCGGCAAGGCCGAGCGCGGCCCGACGGCCATCGAGGCCATCCGCAAGCACAAGGCGGCCTACCTGATGGCGGTGGGCGGCGCCGCCTACCTGGTCTCCAAGGCGATCCGCAAGGCCAGGGTGGTCGGCTTCGCCGACCTGGGCATGGAAGCGATCTACGAGTTCGAGGTCCAGGACATGCCGGTCACGGTGGCGGTCGATTCGAGCGGCACTTCGGTGCACCAGACCGGCCCGGCCGAGTGGCAGGCTCGGATCGGCAAGATCCCGGTCACGACGGCCTGATCGACACCGGCTCGCGCAGGCCGGCGCCTCGCCGGCCGCCCGCCGGACCGCCAGCAGCGAGGCGAGCCGCAGCGAGGACTCTCGCCAGCAGTGGCGCATCGCCTGCCGGCGCGGCAGCTCGGAGCCGATGCCGAGCGCCCGCTGGCAAGCCCGCCCGAGGTCCTCATCGAGAACACCGGCGCCGCTCGCGCCCACCACGTCAAGCGGGCCGGCCACCGGGTAGGCGGCCACCGGCAGGCCGCAGGCCATCGCCTCGAGCAGCACCAGGCCGAAGGTGTCGGTGCGGCTCGGGAACACGAAGACGTCGGCGCCCCGGTAGTAGAGCGGCAGTTCCTCGTTGGCCCGCGCGCCCAGGAACAGCGCGTCCGGGTGTCGCGCCTCGAGCGCTCGCCGCTGCGGGCCATCGCCGATCACGACCTTGGTGCCGGGCAGATCGAGCGACAGGAAGGCCTCCAGGTTCTTCTCGACGGACAGCCGGCCGACCGCCAGCCAGACCGGGCGCGGCAGGTCGTGGAAGACGGCGGGAGGCCCGGGGCTGAAGCGCTCGGTGTCGACCCCCCTGCCCCAGATCGCGGTGCGCCGAAAGCCCCGCTCGATCAGCTCGCGCCGGATCGCCCGCGTGGGCACCATCACGCACGACGACGGTTCGTGGAACCGGCGCAACCAGCGGTAGCCGATCGAAAGCGGCAGGCCGGCGCGCAGATTCAGGTACTCGGGAAACCGGGTGTGCCAGGCGGTGGTGAAGGGCCTGCCCCGGCGCAGCGCGTACCGGCGGGCCGCCAGGCCCATCGGGCCTTCGGTCGCGATGTGCAGCGCTTCCGGCGCGAAGGCGTCGAGCTGGTCGGCCAACCGACGGCCAGGCATCAGCGCGAGCGGGATCTCCGGGTAGCCGGGACAGGGAAGGCAGGCGTGCCCTTGCGGACCGAAGGCCTCGACCGTGTGGCCGAGATCACGCAGTTCGGCGATCGTGCGGCCCAGCGTCTGCACCACGCCGTTGACCTGGGGCGCCCAGGCGTCGGTGACGATCGCCAGCCGGAAGGGACGATCGACTCGCGCACCACTCATGTCCATCGGACCTCCTCGCCGGTCTGCCGGGTCGCAAGGGGCCGGTGCCCGCGTTCCTGAGCCGGCCTCGCTCCGCCCCCCATCTCGCCCCAGAACACCAGCTGCAGCTCGCCCTCGGGCGTTTCGACAAGCGCGGACAGGCTCTCGACCCAGTCGCCGTCGTTGCAGTACAGCACGCCGCCGATGTCGCGGATCTCGGCCTTGTGGATGTGGCCGCAGACGACGCCGTCGAAGCCGCGCCGGCGGGCCTCGTCGGCCAGCGCCCCTTCGAAGTCGGAGATGAACGAGACGGCGTTCTTCACCCTGTGCTTCAGGTACTGCGACAGCGACCAGTAGCACAGCCCCATCCGGCTGCGCAGCCGGTTGAACCAGTGGTTCAGGGCCAGCGTCAAGGTGTACAGGCTGTCGCCGACGAAGGCCAGCCATCGCGCCCGCTGGATCACCGCGTCGAAGTGGTCCCCGTGCACGACCCAGAAGCGCCGGCCGTCGGCGGTCAGGTGGATGGCCTCGTCCACCACCTCGATGTCGCCGAAGGCCAGGCCCACGAACTGGCGGGCGAACTCGTCGTGATTCCCCGGCACGAAGACCACGCGGGTGCCCTTGCGCGCCTTGCGCAGCAGCTTCTGCACCACGTCGTTGTGGGCGCGCGGCCAGTACCAGCCCTTGCGTAGCTGCCAGCCGTCGACGATGTCGCCGACCAGGTACAGGGTCTCGCAGTCGTGGTGCTTCAGGAAGTCGAGCAGGTACTCGGCCTTGCAGCCGGCCGTGCCCAGGTGGATGTCCGACAGCCAGATCGCCCTGCACCGCCGCGGTGCCGGCGCGACGCCCGCCGCACCGTCGTCGCGCGGATCGAGCATCTTGTCGGGCAGATCGCGTGGCTTCATCTCGAAGCGCAGGATGAGGCTGCCGCTTTACCCCGGCTTGACGATTCGGTGACCGGACGATGACGACCGGATCCGGCATGCTTCCTGCGTGCCACCCGCCACGCACCGGAACCATGCTCCGGCGCCTCGATTCTCGCGGTAACATTGCCCCGGATCCGGCCGACGGCCGGATCCTGAACGACGCCCGCGAACGCGTTGTCGAACCATCCACAGCGGAGGCATTTCATGGCAGTCAGTTTCAGGCTCAGGTCGGTCATCGCGGCGGGCATCGTCGCCATGGCGACCCTGCACGGCGGGCAGGTCGCCGCCCAGGACAAGGTGCTCAAGGTCATCCCGCACTCGAACCTGGCGATCCTCGACCCGATCTGGACCACGCAGTACATGGTCCGCAACCACGGCTACATGATCTACGACACGCTGTTCGGCACCGACGCCAAGAGCCAGATCAAGCCGCAGATGGTCGAGTCCTGGACCGTCAGCGACGACAACCGCCTGTGGACCTTCAAGCTGCGCAAGGGCCTGATGTTCCATGACGGCGCCCCGGTCACCGGCGAAGACGTGACCGCATCGCTGGCCCGCTGGGGCAAGCGCGACGCGATGGGCCAGAAGCTGTTCACCTTCGTCGACCGGATGGATTCGCCGGCACCCGACACCTTCCGGATCTTCCTGCGCGAAGCCTGCGGCTTCGTGCTCGAGGCGCTCGGCAAGCCGTCGTCGAACGTGCCCTTCATCATGCCGAAGCGGGTCGCAGAGACCCCGGCCGACAAGCAGATCGACGACTACACCGGCTCGGGCCCCTACGTGTTCGTGCGCGACCAGTACAAGCCGGGCGACAAGGCGGTCTACGCCAAGTTCGACAAGTACGTGCCGCGCGACGAGCCGCCCTCGGGCACGGCCGGCGGCAAGCGGGTCTACGTGGATCGGGTGGAGTGGAACCTGGCCCTGCGTGACGCGCAGCAGCAGGTCAATGCGCTGATCCGGGGCGAGGTCGACATGATCGAGCAGCCGGCCTTCGAGTCCTACGCCGCGCTGCGCGCCGATCCGAACGTCGAGATCGTCAACTGGAACCCGCTGGGCTTCCAGTACATGCTGCGCTTCAACCACCTGCACAAGCCCTTCGACAATCCGAAGGTCAAGGCGGCGGCGCTGATGGCGCTCAACCAGGAGGCCTTCCTGAAGGCCCAGGTGGGCGACGCGAAGCTCTACAAGATCTGCGCGTCGATGTTCACCTGCGGCACGCCCTACGCGTCGAACGCCGGCGCCGAGGCCCAGAACCTGGGCAAGGGCAACCTGAAGAAGGCGCAGGAGCTGCTCAAGGCTTCGGGCTACGACGGCACGCCGATCGTGATCATGAAGCCGACCGACCTGGCCTCGATCACCAAGCTGCCCGACGTCGCCGCCCAGCTGCTGCGCTTGGCCGGCTTCAAGGTCGACCTGCAGTCGATGGACTGGAACACGCTGGTCTCGCGCCGCGCGAAGAAGGATCCGCCGGCGCAGGGCGGCTGGCACATCTTCGCCACGGCCTGGGTGTCGCCCGACATCTGGAACCCGCTGACCAACGCGGCAGTCGGTGCCGGCGGCGACAGCGCCTGGTTCGGCTGGGCGAACTCGCCGGAGATCGAGAAGCTGCGCGACCAGTTCGCCCGCGAGACCGACGAGGGCAAGAAGAAGTCGCTGGCGCAGGAAATCCAGAAGAAGGCCTTCGAGTACGGCACCCACGCGCCCCTGGGCGAGTACGTGCAGCCGGCGGCAGTCCGCAAGGGCGTCACCGGCCTGGTGACCGCGCCGGGCAACCTCTACTGGAACATCAAGAAGTAGATCCTGGCCGGCGGCCTGCTCCGCAGGCCGCCACCGGCCCGGTTCCCGGGCCGGTGGCCTGACCGCGCGGGCGCCCGCAGGCCGGGCCGCTCGCGCGACGCGTCGGGCACTGGCGGCGCCGCTGCGCCGCCCCCTCTTCCGGACACGAATCGATGACAGGTTTTCTGATCAAGCGGATCGCGGCCACGATCCCGGTGCTGCTGATCGTGGCGGTGCTGGTCTTCCTGATGCTGCGGCTCACGCCGGGCGACCCGGCCGCGATCATCGCCGGCGACGCCGCGAGCCCCGAGAACATCCAGCAGATCCGCGAGCAACTGGGCCTCGAGAAGCCGCTGCCGGTGCAGTTCGGCATCTGGTTCTCGCAGCTGCTTCAGGGCGAGCTCGGTGAGTCCTACTACTTCAAGATGCAGGTCACCGAGCTGATCGCGCAGCGGCTCGAACCCACCTTCGCCCTGGCCTTCGTGACCATCGTGCTGGCGGTCGCGGTGTCGGTGCCGCTCGGCGTGCTGGCCGCCTGGCGCCACGGCGGCTGGCTGGACCGCGCGCTGATGGGCTTCTCGGTGCTCGGCTTCTCGCTGCCGGTGTTCGTGCTCGGCTACCTGCTGATCTGGCTGGTGTCGATCAAGCTCGAGTGGCTGCCGGTGCAGGGCTACTCGCGGCTGGCCGACGGCATCGTCCCCTTCCTGCGGCACATCATCCTGCCGGCGCTGGCGCTGGCGGTGATCTACATCGCGCTGATCGCGCGCGTCACCCGGGCCGCGGTCGCCGAGGTGCTCACCGAGGACTACGTGCGCACCGCGCGCGCCAAGGGCCTGCCCGAGATGCGGGTGCTGATCCGCCATGCGCTGGCCAACGCGGCGGTGCCCATCGTGACGGTGATCGGCATCGGGATCGCGCTGCTGATCGGCGGGGTCGTGGTGACCGAATCGGTGTTCGGCATCCCGGGACTCGGCCGGCTCACGGTCGACGCGGTGCTGGCGCGCGACTTCCCCACGATCCAGGGCGTGATCCTGTTCTTCTCCTTCGTCTACGTGCTGATCAACCTGCTCGTGGACCTCTCCTACCTGGTGTTCGACCCGAGGATCCGCTACTGATGACGAATCCGCACATGACCACGGCCGCCGACACGCTGTCGGTCGAGGCGGCCGACATCGTCGAGCGCCCCTCGATCTGGAGGCGCCTGGCGCGCAACTGGAGCGTGCGCATCGGCGGCGTCGCGCTCGCCCTGCTGGTCGCGATCGCGCTGGCCGCGCCGCTGCTGGGCACCGTCGATCCCACGCTCTTCGATCCGTCGAGCCGCGACCTGCTGCCCGGCGCCACCGGCGAGATCATGACGATGGAGGGCGAGATGGTGGCCCACGAGTTCGTCATGGGCTCGGACTCCTTCGGCCGCGACATCTACAGCCGCGTGATCTACGGCACCCAGGTCTCGCTGATCGTGGGCATCGCCTGCGCGCTGGTCTCCACCTTCCTCGGTGTGCTGGCTGGGCTGGGCTCGGGCTACATCCGCTGGCTCGACGGCCCGCTGATGCGGGTGATGGACGGGATCATGGCGATCCCCGGAATCCTGATCGCGATCGCGCTGGTCGCGCTGTGGAAGGCCAGCCTGATGACCGTCATCGTCGCGATCGCCATTCCCGAGATCCCGCGGGTGACGCGGCTGGTGCGCTCGCTGGTGCTCACCATCCGCGAGGAACCCTACGTGGAGGCGGCGCTGTCCCTCGGCACGCCGGGCTGGAAGATCATGTTCGGGCACATCCTGCCCAACACGGTGGCGCCGCTGATCGTGCAGGCAACCTACATCTGCGCGTCGGCGATCCTCGTGGAGGCCATCCTGTCCTTCCTCGGCGTGGGCCTGCCCACCGACATCCCCACCTGGGGCAACATCATGGCCGAGGGCCGGGTGCAGTTCCAGCAGTACCCGCACAACGTGTTCTTCCCCGGCATCTTCCTGGCGGTCACCGTGCTGGCGGTGAACATCCTGGGCGACGGGCTGCGCGACACGCTGGACCCGAAGATGGCCAAGCGGGTCTGATCCGATGAACACCTCCGAGATGAACAAGCAAGCCTCCGGCCCCGTCCTCGAGATCCGCAATCTCTCCATCGCCCTGCCCCGCGGCGGCGACCGCAAGCGTGCCGTCGCGGACGTGAGCCTGACCGTGAACCGCGGCGAGATCGTCTGCCTGGTCGGCGAGTCCGGCTCGGGCAAGTCGGTGATCGCGCAAGCGGTGATGGGCCTGCTGCCGAAGCAGTTGCCGGTGCTGGGCGGCGAGATCCTGCTCGAAGGCGAGAACATCGCGCAGGCCAGCGAATCGCGGCTGCGCGAGCTGCGCTGCGTGCGCATGTCGATGATCTTCCAGGAGCCGATGACCGCGCTCAACCCGGTCATGCGCTGCGGCGCGCAGATCGACGAAGTGCTGGCCATGCACACGAAGCTGGGGCCGGCCGAGCGCCGCCAGCGGGTGCGCCAGGTGATCGAGGAAGTCGGCCTGCCCGACCCCGACCGGATGTACGACTCCTACCCGCACCAGCTGTCGGGCGGCCAGCGCCAGCGGATCATGATCGCGATGGCGCTGATCCTGGAGCCGGTGCTGCTGATCGCCGACGAGCCGACCACCGCGCTCGACGTGACCACGCAGGCGCAGATCCTGCGGCTGATCGCCGACCTCCAGCTCAAGCACGGCACCGGCGTGCTGTTCATCACCCACGACTTCGGCGTGGTGGCCGAGATCGCCGATCGCGTGGCGGTGCTGCGGCTGGGCGACATGGTCGAGACCGGCACCAAGCAGGCGGTGCTCACCGACCCGCAGCACGCGTACACGAAGATGCTGATCGGCTCGGTGCCCAGCGTGAAGCCTCGCCACCGCGGCGCGGACGAGAACGCCCCGGTGGTGCTGAAGACCGAGAAGCTGGGCAAGATCTACTCGAGCGGCGGCTTCTTCGCGCCGAAGCACGAAGTGCGCGCCGCCGCCGACGTGTCGCTGCAGATCCGGCGCGGCCAGACGCTGGGCATCGTCGGCGAGTCAGGCTCGGGCAAGTCCACCGTGGCCCGCTGCATCGCGCGGCTGATCGACCCGACCACCGGCACCGTCGAGATCGGCGGCGAGAACATCGCGAGGATGTCGCACCGCGACCTGCGCCCGCTGCGCCGGCGCATCCAGGTGGTCTTCCAGGACCCCTACCGCTCGCTGAACCCGCGGCGCACCGTGGGCGAGTCGATCATCGAGGGACCGCTGAACTACGGCACCTCGCGCAAGGAGGCGATGGCCCGCGCCCGCGAGCTGATGGAGCTGGTGCGGCTCGACCCGGCGTCGCTCGACCGCTACCCGCACCAGTTCTCGGGCGGCCAGCGCCAGCGCATCTGCATCGCCCGCGCGCTGGCCATGGAGCCCGAGCTGCTGATCGCCGACGAGGCCGTCTCGGCGCTCGACGTGTCGGTGCAGGCCCAGGTCATGCGCCTGCTCGACGAGATCCGCGACCGCCTGCACCTGGCGATGCTGTTCATCACCCACGACCTTCGGGTGGCGGCGCAGGTCTGCGATCACGTGATGGTGATGTCCAAGGGACAGGTGGTGGAGTACGGGCCGGCGGGGGAGGTGTTCGGGAATCCGAAGCACGAGTACACGCAGGCGCTGTTCGCCGCGGCGCCCGGGCGCGACTTCGCGTTCGCGGCGGGCTGACCGCTCCCGGAGCGTCTGCGCCCGGGCAGGGAGCGGGGGCCGGCTTCTCCGGACACGGTGCTGCGGCCCCGCCTTTGGCGGGGCTGCCCTCGCCTTCGTCGTCCGCGGCGGCTCGGGCGCAACTCGCGGTCCCTGCGGGACCGCTCGGACAGCGCCCTCGCTGATCGCCGCTCCCTTCCGAAGCGCTCGCCTTGCACAGGCGCCC
>MEEC01000123.1 GCA_001724315.1 Lautropia sp. SCN 70-15
GCGCAGGCGGAACACCTTCTGCAGCACCTGGATGCTCTCCTTGACCGCCCACGCGCTCGGGAAGGGCCCGAAATAGTGGCTGCGCCGGTCGACCGCACCGCGGTAGTAGGCGATGCGCGGAAAGGCGTGGCCCGAGATCTTCAGGTAGGGGTAGGACTTGTCGTCGCGGAACAGGATGTTGTAGCGCGGCGCCCCGGTCTTGATCAGGTTGTTCTCGAGCAGCAGCGCCTCGGCCTCGGACCCGGTGACCGTGATCTCGACGCGCTCGATCTTCTCGATCATCAGCGCGATGCGCGGCGAGTGCGGCCCCTTGTTGAAGTACGAGGAGACCCGCTTCTTCAGGTCGCGCGCCTTGCCGACGTAGAGCAGCGCGTCGTCGGCGCCGATCATCCGGTACACGCCCGGCAGGCTCGGCAACTGCGCCAGGAACTGGCGCAGGTCGAAGGCAGGCTGCTCGGCCATCAGTCCCGGAACAGCGCCCCGAGCCGCTTGTCGAAGCCCTTCGGGCGGCTCCAGGGCAGGCGCGCGAGCAGCTCGTCGGCCAGGTCCGGGCGATTGCAGACCAGCACCATGTCGCAGCCGGCCTCGAAGGCCGCGCAGGCGCGCGCGACGATGTCGCCAGCCCCCGACGCCCCCTCCATCGTGAGGTCGTCGCTGAAGATCAGGCCCTTGAAGCCGAGCCGGCCGCGCAGGATCTCCTGCAGCCAGCGCTTCGAGAAACCGGCCGGCTTCTCGTCGACCTTCGGGTAGATCACGTGCGCCGGCATGACCGACAGCAGCGTGTCGCCCAGCCAGTGGTAGGGGGCGGCGTCGTCGGCCAGGATCGCGTCGAGCTCGCGCTCGTCGATGGGCAGCTCGAAGTGGGAGTCGCCGTGCGCGAAGCCGTGGCCGGGGAAGTGCTTGCCGCAGTTGCCCATGCCGCCAAGCAGCAGGCCGTGGTTCAGGCAGCGGGCCAGCATCGCCACCACCCGCGGGTCGGAGTGGAAGGCGCGGTCGCCGATCACGCTCGACGGCCCCCAGTCGAGGTCGAGCACCGGCGTGAAGCTCAGGTCCACGCCCACCGCTCGCAATTCCTCGCCGATGGTCCGGCCGATCTCGGTGGCGCGCCGGCAGGCGCCCAGCACGTCCTCGTCCCACTGGCGGCCGAGCTCGCGCATGGACGGGATCTTGGTGAAGCCCTTGAGGAAGCGCTGCACGCGCCCGCCCTCGTGGTCCACGCAGATCAGCAGCCGCGGCTTGCGCAGGCGGCGAATCTCCTTGCACAGCTGCTTCAACTGCGCGCGCGACTCGAAGTTGCGCGCGAAGATGATGACGCCGCCGACCAGCGGGTGCTGCAGCCGCAGCCGCTCGGCATCGGTCAGCGCGGTGCCCTCGATGTCGACGATCACCGGGCCGCGCGAAAGCTTGGAATCGGTCTTCGGCACGTTCAGGACTCCTGCTTGCGTTCGATGATCACGAAGGCGACCGCGCTGTCGACCTCGTCGGACAGCGACACGTGGGCCACCAGCCCGCGCTCGCGCATGTAGTCGGCCAGCGCATTGCGAGGATGCGCCACCGGCTGGCCGCGGCGGTCGTTGAGCACCTGCAGCGACAGCAGCGTCATCGGCGCGCGCAGCCCCACGCCGAGCGCCTTGCCGTAAGCCTCCTTGGCGGCGAAGCGCTTGGCCAGGTAGCGCGCCGCGTAGGCCGGGCCGTGGTCGCCGCGGCCGTGCCGGCGCCGGTACTCGGCCAGCTCGTCCGGCCCCAGCACGCGGCGCGCGAAGCGCTCGCCGTAGCGCGCGAGCAGGTCGCGGATGCGCTCGACCAGGACGATGTCGGTGCCGATGCCGTGGATCATTTCGCCGGGCCGGTGGCCGCCGCCTCGCGGATCAGGCGCTTCATCTCGCGCACCGCCTCGCGCATGCCGACGAACATCGCCCGCGAGACGATCGCGTGGCCGATGTGAAGCTCGCGCACGCCGGCCAGCCGGGCGACCGCCTGCACGTTGAAGTAGTTCAGCGCGTGACCGGCGTTGAAGCGCATGCCATAGGCCAGGATCGCCTCGCCGGCGGCGCGGATGCGCGCCAGCTCGGCCACCACCGGCGGGCTCTCGGCGTCGCGCCCGCGCGCGTGGAAGGCGTGCGCGTAGGGCCCGGTGTGGATCTCGCACACCCGCGCGCCGATGCGCCTTGCGGCCTCGACCTGGGGCAGCTCGGCGTCGATGAACACGCTGGTGACGATGCCCGAATCGGCCAGCCGGGCGACGACCTCGCGCAGCCGGCTCTCCTGCGACACGATGTCGAGACCGCCCTCGGTGGTGACCTCGTGGCGCCCCTCGGGCACCAGCATCGCCATCTCGGGCTTCAGGCCGCAGGCGATGCCGACCATTTCGTCGGTGGCCGCCATCTCCAGGTTCAGCTTGATGTGCGTGAGCTCGCGCAGGCGGCGCACGTCCTCGTCCTGGATGTGCCGGCGATCCTCGCGCAGGTGCACGGTGATGCCGTCGGCGCCGCCCAGGTGGGCCTCGACGGCGGCCCAGACCGGGTCCGGCTCCCAGGTGCGGCGCGCCTGGCGCACGGTGGCCACGTGGTCGATGTTGACGCCGAGTTCGATCATGACGGTTTCAGAGCTTGTGCAGGTCGATCAGGATCTGCCGGGTGTTGAGCGGGGCGCCGTCCAGGTGATGGGCCAGGATGGCGCGCATCAGATATTTTGCCTGCTGGCGGGCCGCCGCGCTGCCGAAGCGCCCGCCGGCCAGTTCGCGCAGGGTGCTGCCGGCCACCGCCGAGGCCTCGCCCGGCTCGGCCGCCGCGAAGCCGCCGCCCGGGCTCCATCGGTAGAGCCCGCGATCGTCGATCGGCCGGTCGGCGGCATCGCGCTCCAGGTCGGGGGCATAGCCGGTCTCGCGCAGCAGCAGCCACTCGAAGCGGCGCAGGGTCTCGTCGGCCGGCGCGCCGCCCTCGGAGAGCTCGCGCAGCGCCTGCTCGTAGGCGTCGTAGAGCGCCGGATGCGCGTCCTCGCGCGGCAGCAGCCGCATCAGCAGCTCGTTCAGGTAGAAGGCGCAGAGCAGCGCGTCGCCCTGCGGCGCGGGCAGGCCGCCGGTCCACTCGGCGCCGGTCAGGGTGCGCAACTCGCGCGCGCCGCTCCAGGTGGCCAGCAGCGGCTGGAACTGCAGCAGCACCGCGCGCAGCGCCGAGCGCGGCCGCTTGGCGCCCTTCGCCACCGCCGCGATCCGGCCGTGCTCGCGGGTGAACAGGTCGACGACGAGGCTGGTTTCGCGGTACGGCGTCGAGTGGAGCAGGAAGGCGGGCGCGCTGGTCCTACTCGTAGCCATAGGCCCGCAGGCTCTGCTCGGTGGCCGCCCAGCCCGACTTCACCTTGACGAACAATTCCAGGTAGACCTTGCAGCCGAAGAGCTTCTCCAGGTCCTGGCGCGCCTCGGTGGCGATGCGCTTGATCCGCTCGCCGCCTGCGCCCAGCACGATCGGCTTCTGCCCTTCCCGCTCGATCAGGATCGCCGCGTGGATGCGGCGCAGCTTCGGCAGTTCCTCGAACAGCTCGATCTCGACGGTGCTGTCGTAGGGCACCTCGTCGCCGAGCCGGCGGAAGAGCTTCTCGCGGATCAGCTCGGCAGCCAGGAAACGCTCGCTGCGGTCGGTCAGCGAGTCGGGGTCGTACATCGGCGGTCCCTCGGGCAGGCGGGCCGCGCAGAGATCGAGCAGCAGCGGCACCTGGCGGCCGGTCTTCGCGCTGATCGGCACCACCTCGTCGAAGGCGCGGCAGGCGGTCGCCTTGTTCACCAGCTCGATCAGGCGGGCCTTGTCGGGCACCGTGTCGACCTTGTTGATGGCCAGCAGCACCGGCCGGTCGGCCGGCAGCAGCTTCGCGATGCGCTCGTCGGCCGGTGTCCAGCCGCGCGCATCGCAGACCAGCACGACCACGTCGGCGTCCTCGGCCACCTGCACCGCGGTGCGGTTGAGCACCCGGTTGAGCGCGCCGCCGCTTCGGGTCTGGTAGCCGGGGCTGTCGATGAACACCAGCTGCGCGTCCGGGCGGGTCACGATGCCGGCGATCCGATGGCGGGTGGTCTGCGGCCGGTCGGAGGTGATCGACAGCTTCTGGCCGACCATCCGGTTGAGCAGCGTGGACTTGCCGACGTTGGGACGGCCCACGATCGCGACGTGGCCGCTGCGATGGACGATGGGCGAGTCGGGATCGGTCATGGGTGATGCGCGGGGTCAGGCCGCGGCAGGCGCGTCGCCGCGGGCCCGCGCCCGCTTGCGCTCGGCCGGCATCGCCGCCTGCGCCGCCTCGAGCGCGCGCCGGGCCGCGCCCTGCTCGGCCGCGCGCCGGCTGGCGCCGCTGCCCAGCACCCGGATCTGCAGCTTGGGGATCGCACACTCGACCTCGAACATCTGGCTGTGCGCCGCGCCGTGCGTGGCCACCACCGAATAGACCGGCAGCGGCAGCTTGCGGCTCTGCAGCCACTCCTGAAGCAGCGTCTTGGCGTCCTTGCCCAGCGTGAGCGGGTCCACCGAGCGCAGCACCGGCTCGTAGAGCGCGACGATCGCCTTCTCGGCGGCGGGAAAGCCGGCGTCGAGGAAGATCGCGCCGAAGATGCCCTCGAGCGCGTCGGCCAGGATGGACGGCCGGCGATGCCCGCCGCTGCGCAACTCGCCCTCGCCGAGCTGCAGGTGCTCGGACAGGCCGATGCGCTGGGCGATCTCGTAGAGCGCCTGCTGCTTGACCAGGTTGGAGCGCAGGCGCGACAGGTCGCCCTCGTCGAGACGGCCGAAGTGGCGGTAGAGCATCGTGGCGACGACGCAATTGAGCACCGAGTCGCCGAGGAACTCCAGCCGCTCGTTGTTCGGCTGGCCGAAGCTGCGATGGGTCAGCGCCTGGCGCAGCAGCGCGGCATCGTCGAAGCGATGGCCGATGAGCTGCTGCAGCCGGTCGAGATCCATTCGATGCGCTTGCCGGTGGGCGGCAGCCTCGCTCAGTGGCGGCTGCTGCCGTGGTAGGCGATGACCAGCGACACCGGTCCGGCCAGCTCGATCCGCTTCTCGTAGGCGAAGGAGACCACGGTGGCGCCGTCGACCTTCTCGATGATCAGGTCGCGACCCGAGATCGACTTGATGTCGTCGACCGCGGCGAAGCGGTCGAAGGCCACCTGGAGCTCGCGCGCGCTGGGTGCGCCCGAGGTGACCACCTTCTCCACCGCGCCCTTGATCGCCATGTACTCGAGTGCCGAGGGGACGATGCGCATCGCAACCACCGCGATCGCGATGACCACCGCCGCGACGAACAGCAGGCCGATCAGCGAGAGGCCCCGCTGGGCGCGCCGGAGCGCCGCTCGGGACGCGAAGCGCGCGGCGCCTGCCGCCGAAACGACCGAACGGGTTGCGACTGCCTTGCTTGCGACTGCCTTGCTTGCGCTCATTCGAAGCTTCCGATCCTGGAAAGGTCGCCGAAATTCATCCAGATGAAGAAGGCCCTGCCGACGATGTTGCCTTCCGGAACGAAGCCCCAGAATCGGCTGTCGAGGCTGTTCTCGCGGTTGTCGCCCATCACGAAGTAGTGGCCCTCGGGCACGGTGCAGGTGACGCCCCGGCTGTCGTAGCGGCACTTCTCGAAATGGGGAAACCGCTCCATCGGCTGTATGAAAGGCGGTTTTTCCAATTCTGTCAATATCTTATAGGAGGTTTCTCCCAATCGTTCTGAATACTGGGGCGCCAGGGTGAGACGCCGCCTGTCCTCGAACTCGCCGGCCCGCTCCAGCGGCACCGGCTGGCCGTTGATCGACAAGCGCTTGTCCTGGTAGGCCACGACGTCGCCCGGCAGCCCCACCACCCGCTTGATGTAGTCGACCGAGGGGTCGCTGGGGTAGCGGAAGACCATCACGTCGCCCCGCTCGGGCGCGCCCGTGTCCAGGATCTTGGTGTGGACCACCGGCAGGCGCAGGCCGTAGCTGAACTTGTTCACCAGGATCAGGTCGCCGACCACCAGCGTGGGCAGCATCGACTCGGACGGAATCTTGAACGGCTCGGCCACGAAGGAGCGCAGGCCGAACACGAGCAGGATCACGGGAAAGAGCCCGGCCGTGTATTCGAGCCAGAGGGGCTGGCGCTCGAGGCGGTCGCGCAGCGCCTCGCGCTCGGCCGCCACCGCCTGCTCGCCGGCCGAGGCCCGCAGACCCGGCGCGGCATCGCGGTCGAAGCCGGCCAGCGCGAGCTCCGCGGCGCGGGCGCGGCGCGGCCGGAACACGAGGCGATCGGCCACCCAGGCCGCGAAGGTGACCAGCAGGAGCAGGAAGAGCAGCAGCGCGAAGTTCATCGGTCGGGGTTCTCGAGGGGTTCGGTCAGCGGTCTTCGACCTGCAGCACCGCCAGGAAGGCCTCCTGGGGGATTTCCACGCTGCCGACCTGCTTCATCCGCTTCTTGCCGGCCTTCTGCTTCTCGAGCAACTTCTTCTTGCGCGTGATGTCGCCGCCGTAGCACTTGGCGAGCACGTTCTTGCGCATCGCCTTCACGTTCTCGCGCGCGATGATGTTGCTGCCGATCGCGGCCTGGATCGCCACGTCGTACATCTGCCGCGGGATCAGCTCGCGCATCTTGGCCGCCAGGTCGCGGCCGCGGCTCTGCGAGACCGAGCGGTGCACGATCAGCGACAGCGCGTCGACCTTCTCGCCGTTGACCAGGATGTCCATCTTGACGACATCCGACGCGCGGTACTCCTTGAACTCGTAGTCCATGGACGCATAGCCGCGCGAGGTCGACTTCAGCTTGTCGAAGAAGTCGAGCACGATCTCGTTCATCGGCAGCTCGTAGGTCAGGTGCACCTGCCTGCCGTGATAGCTCATGTTGGTCTGCACGCCGCGCTTGTTGGTGCACAGCGTGATCACGTTGCCCACGTACTCCTGCGGCGTGAAGATCGTGACGGTGACGATCGGCTCGCGGATCTCCTCGATCTTCGCCGGGTCGGGCATCTTCGAGGGGTTCTCGACCTGCAGCACGGTGCCGTCGCGCATCAGGACCTCGTAGACGACGGTGGGCGCCGTCGTGATCAGGTCCATGTCGAACTCGCGCTCGAGCCGCTCCTGCACGATGTCCATGTGCAGCAGCCCCAGGAAGCCGCAGCGGAAGCCGAAGCCCAGCGCCTGCGAGACCTCGGGCTCGAACTGCAGCGACGCGTCGTTCAGCTGCAGTTTTTCCAGCGCCTCGCGCATCGCCTCGTACTGGTTGGCCTCGACGGGGTACAGCCCGGCGAAGACCTGCGGCTTGATCTCGCGAAAACCGGGCAGCGGCGCCTGCGCCGCCGGATTGACCAGCGTGATGGTGTCGCCGACCTTGGCCGCCTTCAGCTCCTTGATGCCGGTGATCACGTAGCCGACCATGCCGGTGGCCAGCTCGCTGCGCGGCACCGCCTTGGGCGTGAACGAACCGACCTGCTCGCAGACGTGCACCGCGCCGGTGGCCATCAGGCGGATGCGGTCCTTCGGGCGCAGCACGCCGTTGAACACGCGCACCAGCATCACCACGCCGACGTAGTTGTCGAACCACGAGTCGATGATCAGCGCCTGCAGCGGCGCGGACGGATCGCCCTTGGGCGGCGGGATGCGGGCGACGACCGCCTCGAGGATCTCGTCGATGCCCATGCCGGTCTTGGCGCTGGCTCGGATCGCGTCGGTGGCGTCGATGCCGATCACGTCCTCGATCT
>MEEC01000124.1 GCA_001724315.1 Lautropia sp. SCN 70-15
TGGCCGGCGAACTGCGAGGCGTCGGCCAGGCCGGTTTCGCCGGCCGCGGTGTCGACCACCAGCTTGCCGCCGGCCACGCGATAGGCGGTGGCGTCGGCGTGGCTGCCCTTGGCCAGCGGCGCTGCGCCGTCCAGGAAGTGCTTGGCCCAGGCGATCACGCGGGCGCCGCGCACCGGGTCGTAGCCGCCGGCCTGCGGCGCGTCGCCCATGGCGTCGGTGCCGTACAGCGCGTCGTACAGGCTGCCCCAGCGGGCGTTGGCGGCGTTCAGCGCGTAGCGGGCGTTCATCACCGGCACCACCAGCTGCGGGCCGGGGATGCTGGCGATCTCGGCGTCCACGTTGGCGGTGTCGACCTTGAAGCCGGCGCCCTCGGGAACCAGGTAGCCGATCTCGACAAGAAAGGCCTTGTAGGCCGCGGCGTCGTGCGGCTTGCCGCGCCGCTCGCGGTGCCAGGCATCGATCTTCGCCTGCAGCTCGTCGCGCTTCGCGAGCAGGGCGCGGTTCTTCGGGCCCTTTTCGTGGACGAGGGCGGAAAGCCCCTTCCAGAACTGGTCCGAGGCAACGCCGGTGCCGGGCAGCGCCTCGTTCTCGATCATGTCGTGCAGGGGGCGCGCCACCTGCAGGCCGAATTTCTCGATGCGGTCGGTCATGGAAGGTCTCCGAGTCGAAGGATGGATGCTTGAAAGGGATGGCTAGCCGGTCGGGCGGGCGACGGCCAGCACGTCGGTGAGCAGGCTGCCGGTGTGATCCGGGGCGGTGTCGAGGCGGTCGAGCGGCGCGCCGGCGCGATTGATCCAGAAGCTGGTGTAGCCGTACCAGCGGGCGCCGACCGCGTCCCAGCAATTCGAGGACACGAACAGGATTTCGCGCGGCCGGCATCCGAAGGCCTCGGGCGCCAGCGCGTAGAGCCTGTCGACCGTCTTGAAGGTCTTCACTTCCTGCGAGGACAGCAGGTGATCGAACAGGCCGGTCATGCCGGCGCTGCGCACCGACACCTCGATCATCTCGCGGTTGCCGTTGCTCAGGATGCCCAGCGGCAGGCCGGCGTCCTTCAGCGCGCGCAACGCGGACAGGTTCTCGGGGAAGGCGGAGAGGCTGGAATACTGGTTCATCAGCCGTTGCTCGGATTCGGCGGGCAGCGGCACGCCCAGGCGCTCGGCCGAGAAGCGCAGCGCGTCGCGGGTGATGTCCCAGAAGGGCTTGTAGCGACCCGACATCGCGCGCAGCCACGAGTATTCGAGCTGCTTCTGCCGCCACAGCTGCGACAGCGCGTCGCCGTGCCCGGGGAAGAGCTGCTCGGCGAGACTCGCGACCGAATGCACGTCGAACAGCGTGCCGTAGGCGTCGAACACGACGGCCTTGATCGGCGCAGCGCTGAGGGAATCGGGGGATCGAGCCATTGCCATTCTCCTGGACGGAGCATAGCGGCTCGATTACCTTCAAAAAAGTGGCGGATTGGGTAAGGACTTTGGATTTTTAGTCAAAGATCAGTCAAGAAAACGCGGCGTTCGTCGGGGACGCGGGCGTGGCAGCCGCGGTGGTGCGCTTCGAGGCGACCAGGCCCAGTTCCTGAAGCGCATGAGCCATGGCGGCATCGACAGGCGTTTCGGTCAGCGGGCCCACGGTCTGCGTCAGGCGCCTGCCGTCGAGCGCATGCGGCACCCGCCACAGGTAGGCCATCTCGGCGATCTCCCGCCACATCGGCACGACGAGGCCGCCCGCGCGCAGCAGGGACCAGGGCAGGCCGCCGCGGCGCCACCCGCCAGTGGGCCTTGTGCCGCCCGCCTCGGCGGCGCGCTCGATCGCGCCGAGCAGCTGCGCGCCGCTCAGCGTGTGGCCGGCGAAGTGCAGCCGCTCGAAGACAGGCAGGTCGGCGCGCTGCGCCACCGCCACGAAGGCGCGGGCCAGGTCGGGCAGGTAGGCCCAGGCGTGCGGGAGGTCGGTGGGGCCGGGGTAGACCAGCTTGCCGGCGCGCAGCGACTTCGCGATCACCAGATCGAGCCAGCTGCCGGCGCCGCCGCCGAAGAAATCGCCCGCCCGGATCACGACCGACCGGAGGCCGGCGGCCGCGCGCGACTCGAGCTCGTGCTCCATCCGGATGCGGATCCGGCCCTTGCGGGTCGTGGCGTCTTGCGGCGTGTCCTCGCGAAGCACGGGGGGCATGGTCTCGCCGAAGTTGTAGACGTTGCCCGGCAGCATGAATCGTGCGCCCAGGCGTTCGGCGATCGCCATGCCGGCACGCGCGAGCGGGAGGGCCTCGGCCGCCCAGCGGGTGTAGGGCGGATTGACTGCGTAGATCACGGTGTCGGCCCCGGTCGCCTGAGCGGCCAGTGTCGCCGGATCGGCGAGCGGCGTGTCGACATGATGGGCCCCGGCCGGCAGCGCGGTCGGCGCGCGGCGGGCCTGCGCGATCACGCGCCAGCCGGCCTCCGCGAAGGCCTGCGTGGCGGCCGCGCCGAAGCGGCCGTTGGCGCCGAGGACGAGGACGGTGCGGGCGTTCGTTTCCATGACGGGTCTTCCTTCGGTTCGTGTGGCTGGCGGCGGTCGGCCGCGTGCCGGGATGCCGTGAAGTGTCGGCTTCCGCGTTCCATTCGACAATTGCGTACCATCGCATTCCAGGCATACGATTAGGTATGGCAGCGCAGCGCTTCGACTGGACCCTGATCCGCAGCTTCCTGGCCGTCCTGGAGGCCGGCAGCCTGACCGGTGCCGCCCGCGCGACCGGAGCCCGGCAGCCGACGCTGAGCCGGCAGGTCGCGGAACTGGAGGCGCAACTCGGCACGGCGCTCTTCGAGCGGACCGGGCGCGGCGTGGTGCCCACCGCCGCCGCGCTGGCGATTGCCGATGCCGCACGGCAGATGGAGGAGGGCGCGCTGGGCCTCGAGCGCGCGCTGGCCCGGCAGCGCGACACGGCGACGGGCGTGGTCCGGGTCACGGCGAGCCAGGTGGCGGCGGTGTGGCTGCTGCCGCCGCTGCTGGCCGAGTTCCAGGCCGCCGAGCCGGGCATACAGGCGGAGCTGGTGGCCTCGAATGCCCTGAGCAACCTGCTGCGCCGCGAGGCGGACATCGCGGTGCGGATGGTGCGCCCGCACCAGGGTTCGCTGGTGGCCCGCAAGCTGGCCGAGGTGGGGGTCGGCGCCTACGCGCACCGGCGCTACCTGGCTCGCGCCGGCGAACCGCGCAGGCCCGAGGACCTGACGGCGCATCGGCTGGTCGGCTACGACCGCGACGAGACGATCCTGAGGGGCTTCGCTGCGCTGGGACTGCCGATCGGGCGCGAGGCCTTCGCCTTGCGCACCGACGATCACGTCGCCTACGGCAGGCTGGTGGCCGAAGGCGCGGGCATCGGCTTTCTCGCGCACTACACGGCGGCCGGCGAGCCCGAGCTGAGGCGGGTCCTGCCGCAGCTGAAGATCCCGCCGATGCCCTGCTGGCTGGCGGTGCACCGGGAGATCCGCGGCAACCGCGTGGTCAGGCGCGTCTACGACTTCCTGGCCGCGCGAATTCCCGAGCGGCTCGCCGAACTGTCCGGGTGACTCAGGCCTCGGGCGGGGGCTCGGCGCCTTTGCGCTCCACGATCATCCGGTACTGGTCCGGCTCGCGGTGCCGCGCGAAGTTGAAGGTGGTGCTCTTGTAGGACCTGGTCAGGTCCAGGTCGCAGCGCGCGATGGCCAGCTCGTCGCCCAGAGTCGAGCAGGCGGCCACGATCTCGCCCGAGGGCGCCACGATGATCGAGTTGCCGATCTGGTCCACGCCTTCCTCGCGGCCGGCCTTGGCCACGCCGACCACCCAGGTGCCGTTCTGGTAGGCGCCCGACTGCATGACCAGCGAGTTGTGGAAGTTCGACAGCGCGTCGTGCTCGGGGGCGGGCGGATTGTGCACCGGCGTGTTGTAGCCGAGCAGCACCATCTCCACGCCTTGCAGGCCCATCACCCGGTAGGTCTCGGGCCAGCGGCGGTCGTTGCAGATCGCCATGCCCATCAGCCCGCCGAAGGCGCGATAGACCGGGAAGCCCAGGTCGCCGCGTTCGAAATAGCGCTTCTCGAGGTGCTGGAAGGCGCGCCAGGGCTCGTGCTCGTGGTGGCCGGGCAGGTGGATCTTTCGGTACTTGCCGACGATGCTGCCGGTATTGTCGACCAGGATAGAGGTGTTGAAGCGGCGCAGCCGGCCTTCCTGTTCCACGAGCTCGGCGTAGCCCAGGTAGAAACCGATGCCCAGCTCGCGCGCCGTGTCGAAGAGCTTGCGGGTGTCGGGCCCCGGCATCTGCCGCTCGAAGAAGGCGTCGATCTCTTCCTGGTGCTCGAAATACCAGCGGGGGAAGAAGGTGGTCAGCGCCAGCTCGGGGAACACGACCAGGTCGCAGCCGTGGCCCTTCGCCTGGCGCATCAGCGCGATCAGGCGCTCGACGACCTCGGCGCGGCTTTCCTTCAGGGCGATCGGGCCGAGCTGGGCGGCGCCGACGGTGACGATGCGGGGCATGGGGGTCCTTCGAGATCGGTGAATGCGTCGTTCGGGGGGCGAGGGGGCGTGCGGTCAGCTCGCGAGCTCGACCAGCGTGCGCAGCAGCACCTCGGCGCCGGCGGCGAGGTCCTCGGGCCGCGTGTCCTCGGCGGGGTTGTGGCTGATGCCGCCGATGCTTGGCACGAAGATCATGGCGGTGGGGCAGATGCGGGCCAGCATCTGCGCGTCGTGGCCTGCCCCCGAGGTCATCCGGCGACAGGACAGGCCCATCGACGCCGCGTGTCGCTCGACCACGCGCGCGATGCCGTCGTCGAATCGCACCGGCTCGAAGCGCGCGAGCCGACGGGTCTCGATCTTCACGCCCTCGGCATGGGCCAGCGCTTCCAGGAAGTCGGCGAAGCGGCGCTCGGCCTCCTGCAGCCTGGCCTCGTCGGTGTTGCGGATGTCCACGGTGACCGTGGCCCGCGCGGCGATCACGTTGATCAGGTTGGGGTGCAGCCTGACCATGCCCATCGTGCAGACCTGGTCGCCGCCGAGCTCGCGGGCGATCTCGCGCAGCTTCGTGCCGATGGCCGCGGCGCAGTAGCCGGCGTCGTGGCGCAGGCGCATCGGCGTGGTGCCGGCGTGGTTGGACTGGCCGGTGATGCTCACCTCCTGCCAGGAGATGCCCTGCAGGCTCTCGACCGCGCCGATGCGCACGCCCTCGAGGTCGAGCACCGGCCCCTGCTCGATGTGCAGTTCCACGAAGGCGTGGGGCCGGTACAGGCCGAGCCCGGCATCGCCCGCATAGCCGATGCGCTCGAGCTCGTCGCCGAGCCGCTTGCCGTCGATGCCCACCGTGTCGAGCGCCTGCTGCAGCGGCAGCCCGCCCACGTAGGCGAGCGAGCCCAGCATGTCGGGTGCGAAGCGCGCGCCTTCCTCGTTGGTGAACACGGCCACGACCAGCGGACGACGGGTGCGCGCGCCGGCGTCGTTCAGCGTTTCGACCACCTCGAGCGCGCCGAGCACGCCCAGGTTGCCGTCGAAGCGGCCGCCGGTGCGCACCGTGTCGATGTGCGAGCCGCTCATGACCGGGGCGAGGTCCTCGCTGCCGCGGCGCACTCCGAATATGTTGCCGATCCGGTCGACCCGCACCTCGAGCCCGAGCTCGCGCATCCAGGAGACGACCAGGTCGCGGCCGGCGCGGTCCTCGTCGGTCAGCGCGAGCCGGCAGCAGGCGCCCTCGTCGGTGCGCCCGATCGCGGCAAGCTGCTCCAGGCGGTCGAGCAGGCGGTCGGGGCGGATCGCGAGGCCCGCCAGCGCGGGGTCGGCAGGCGCTGACCCCGCGTGATCGTGGCCGGCGTGGCCATGGCCGCAGCAGCTCATGCCGCGAGCACCGCGTCGGCGGGCCGCCCGACCACCTCGCGATAGATGGCCGGGTCGGTGTCGCCCTCGCTGCCGAGCAGCAGGACCCGCGAGCTCGCGTCCAGCTTCAGCGTGGCCGCAAGCGCCGGGTGATCGCGCACCGCCAGCAGCGCGGCCAGTCCCGATGCGCCGGTCTCGCCGGACACGATCGGCGTGTCGCCGGCCAGCGGGTTGGCGAACAGCCGCATGCCGGCCAGCGCGTAGCGGTCGTCGACCGCGATCGCCGAGTTCGCGCCTTCGCGCAGGATCGCCCAGGCGAGATCGGACACCTCGCCGCAGGCCAAACCGGCCATCACGGTTTCGAGCGAACCCTGGACCGCGACCTGTTCGCCCTTCTCGAGGCTGCGGTACACGCAGTCGGCCGAGAGCGGCTCCACCACCACGAACTGCGGGCGGCGCTCGCCCCAGCGGATCCAGAAGTCGGCGCAGATCGCGGCCGCCAGCGCGCCCACGCCGGCCTGCACGAAGACGTGCGTGGGCGGTTCGGCCATCTGGGCGCCGATCTCGGCGGCCATCACGCCGTAGCCGTGCATCACGTCGCTGGGAATGTCCCGGTAGCCGGGGTAGGAGGTGTCGGAGACGACGGTCCAGCCGTTGGCGGCGGCCTGCTGCGCCGCGTGCCGGACCGCATCGTCGTAGTTGCCCTTGACCTCGACGACCTGCGCGCCGTACTGCGCGATCGCGTCGCGCCGGCCCTGGCTGACCGTTTCGTGCACGTAGATCACGCAGCGGCAGCCGAAGAGCCGCGCGCCCCAGGCCACCGAGCGGCCGTGATTGCCGTCGGTGGCGCAGGTGACGGTCTCGCCGCGGATCAGGTCGTCGTGCGCGCCGGAGAGCAGGTCGGCCGAGCCGAGCGAGTCAAGCGCCAGCCCCTTCGCGGCGGCCACCTTGCGGCGAAGCACATTGGACACCGCGTAGGCGCCGCCCAGCGCCTTGAAGCTGCGCAGGCCGAAGCGGCCGCGCTCGTCCTTGTAGTGAAGCTGGGCGAGCCCCAGGGCCGAGGCAAGTCCCGGCAGCGCCACCAGCGGCGTGCGCGCGTAGCCGGGCCAGCTGGAGATCTCGGCGAGCGCGGCGGCGAAGCGCGGCGCGCTCATGACCTGCGACCGGGCCTCGCCGTAGGGCTCGGTCGGCGCGGCGGCACGAGGATTGGACACGGCGCGTGCTTGCGCGCCGGCTTCGATGGAGGAGGGCAAGGTGGACATCAGCGAAGGTGGCAGGCGACGAGGTGGCCCGGCTCGATCTCGCGCAGCACGGGCTCTTCGACCTTGCAGCGCGCCTCGGCGTAGGGACAGCGGGTGTGGAAGCGGCATCCCGACGGCGGTTTCATCGGGCTCGGGACGTCGCCCTTCAGGATTATCCGCTTTCTCTCGACCGTGGGATCGGGCACCGGCACCGCCGACAGCAGGGCCTCGGTGTACGGGTGGCGGGGCGCCGCGAAGATCTCGCGCTTGGGCGCGATCTCGACCATCTTGCCCAGGTACATGACCGCCACCCGGTGGCTGATGTGCTCGACCACCGCGAGATCGTGCGCCACGAACAGGTAGGACAGGCCGAACTCTTCCTGCAGGTCGATCAGCAGGTTGATCACCTGGGCCTGCACCGACACGTCGAGCGCCGAGACCGGCTCGTCGCAGACGATCAGTTTCGCCTGCACCGACAGTGCGCGGGCGATGCCCAGCCGCTGGCGCTGGCCGCCCGAGAATTCGTGCGGGTACTTGACCAGCTGGTCGGGGCGCAGGCCCA
>MEEC01000125.1 GCA_001724315.1 Lautropia sp. SCN 70-15
CAACGGCCTGCACTTCGAGCGTCACCACCAGGGTTGGTGGGACATCGATCCCAGCCAGCACCGGCTGATGATCAACGGCCTGGTCAAGGAGGCCCGCGTCTTCACGATGGACGAGCTGATGCGCCTGCCCCAGGTTTCGCGCATCCACTTCATCGAGTGCGGGGCCAACACCGGCATGGAGTGGGGCAACGTCGCGGTGCCGACCGTCCAGTACACGCACGGGATGCTGTCCTGCTGCGAGTACACCGGGGTGCTGCTGTCCACGCTGCTCGACATGTGCGGCGCCGACACGAAGAAGGGGCGCTACGTGCTGGCCGAGGGCGCCGACGGCTCCTCGATGACCCGCACGATCCCGATGGCCAATGCGCTCGACGACGTGATGATCGCCTGGGCGATGAACGGCGAGATGCTGCGGCCGGAGAACGGCTACCCGCTGCGCCTCGTAGTCCCCGGCATCCAGGGCGTTTCCTGGGTCAAGTACCTGCGCCGCCTCGAAGTGGGCGACAAGCCCTACGACGCGAAGGACGAGGTGCTGCACTACGTGGACCTGATGCCGGACGGCACGCACCGCCAGTACACATCGCTGCAGGAGGTGAAGTCGGTCATCACCACGCCGTCGGGCGGCCAGGTGCTGCTCGACAAGGGCTACTACAACGTGACGGGCCTGGCCTGGTCGGGGCGCGGCCGGATCAAGCGCGTCGACGTGTCCTTCGACGGCGGCCGCAACTGGCGCACCGCGCGCCTCGAGAACCCGGTGCTGCCGAAGGCGCTGACGCGCTTCAACGTGGACTGGGTGTGGGACGGCTCGCCGGCCGTGCTGCAGAGCCGCGCGATCGACGAGACCGGCCACGTGCAGCCCCGTCTGAACCAGCTGCGGGCGGTGCGCGGCACCCGCTCGATTTATCACAACAACGGCATCCAGTCGTGGAAGGTCGCCGAAAGCGGCGAAGTCTTCAACGTGCAACTGAACTGATCGGCCGCGGACGAGGAAATGCGAAACATGTTCATGAAACTCGAGCGCGGCGCAATCGTTGCCGGCATCATCGCTGCGGCGATCGGCCTGTCGCCGATCGCCGCGCACGCGCAGTCGCAGACCAAGGCGCAGGCAGCGCCGGCTCCCAAGCCCTGGGCCGACATCGGGCGGGCCGCCACGCCCAACGAAGTCAAGGCCTGGGACATCGACGTGCGCGCCGACTTCAAGGGCCTGCCCCCGGGATCGGGCTCGGTCGACCTGGGCATGGAGGTCTGGGAGGCCAAGTGCGCGTCGTGCCACGGCACCTTCGGCGAGTCCAACGAGGTGTTCACGCCCATCGTCGGCGGCACCACCAAGGAAGACATCAAGACCGGGCGGGTGGCCAACCTGCTGCGCCCCGACTACCCGCAGCGCACCACGCTGATGAAGCTCTCGCAGGTCTCGACCCTGTGGGACTACATCAACCGCGCGATGCCCTGGAACGCGCCGAAGTCGCTGACCACCGAGGAGGTCTACGCGGTGACCGCGTACATCCTGCATCTCGGGGAGATCCTGCCCGCCGACTTCGTGCTTTCGGATAAGAATATTGCCGAGGTGCAAAAGCTGTTGCCCAACCGCAACGGCAAGGCATTCTTCGAGCCGCTGTGGCAGGTCGCCAGCAAGCCCGACGTGCAGGGCGACGCCTGCATGAAGGACTGCAAGACCGGCAGCGACATCCGCTCCATCCTGCCCGAGTTCGCGCGTGATGCGCACGGCAACCTCGTCGCGCAGAATCGCGTGGTCGGTCCGGTCCGCGGCGCCGACACCGCGCGTCCGCCGCTCGAGGCGCTGTCCGAGGCCGGGAAGGTGGTCGAGGCCGCTCGCGCTACCATCGTGGGCGCCGGCGCCACCGCTCCGGCGGTGGCCGTCGCGCCGAAGCTGGCTTCGGCGGCGCCGTCGGCCCAGGGCGAGAACGGCGGCAAGCCGCCGGCGCAGCTCGCGGTCGAAGGCAACTGCATGGCCTGCCACGGCGTCGACAACAAGCTCGTCGGTCCGTCGTTCCGGCAGGTCGCCGACAAGTATCGCGGCACGCCCGGCGCAGCCGCGCTGCTGGCCGGTCGCGTGAAGAACGGGGGGCAGGGCGTGTGGGGGCAGGTTCCGATGCCGGCCAACGCCACGATTCCCGAGGACGACATCCGCCGCATCGTCGGCTGGATCCTGGACGGTGCGCCCTGAGCGCTCCACTGAAGCGCCGGCGCGCGAGCGCCGGCATTGTTACCCAACCGAAAGGCGCTCAGGCGTCAGTCACTCAGCAGCTCTCGAAGGGAGACGACAGATGAACGAAAATCGTCGCACGACATTGCAGGTCGCCGGCGGCGCGGGCCTCTACGCCGCGCTGGTGTCGATCGGCATGCTCAAGCCGGGCATCGCCTCGGCGCAGGCGTTCGACCGGGCCGCGTTCCAGGCCAAGGGAATCGCCGACACGCTCAAGGCGCTCGGGGCAGCCGATGCCACCGAGTCCAAGGACGTGACCATCGTTTCGCCCGACATCGCCGAGAACGGCGCGGTCGTGCCGGTGGGCATCCGCAGCGGGGTGGCCAAGACCCAGATGATGGCCCTGCTCATCGACAAGAATCCGAACGCCCTGGCGGCCGCCTACGACCTGCTCGAAGGCGCGGCGCCCGAGGTCAACATGCGGGTCAAGATGGGCCAGAGCTCGGACGTCGTCGCGGTCGTCAAGGCCGACGGCAAGTTCTACATGGCCCGCAAGGAAATCAAGGTCACGCTGGGCGGCTGCGGCGGCTGATCGCCGGCCCCGTCACGCATCGATACCGAACACTGGAGAGAAGTCATGGCAGATCCGATGAAGATCCGCGCGAGCGCCAAGGATGGCGTCGTCGACGTGCGCGTCCTGATGGCGCACGAAATGGAAACCGGCCAGCGCAAGGACGCTTCCGGCAACGTGGTCCCGGCCTGGTTCATCAGCGACGTCACCGCGTCGCTGAACGGCAAGGAGGTCCTGAAGGCCCACTGGGGTCCGGCGATCTCGAAGAACCCGTACCTGCAGTTCAAGATCAACGGCGGCAAGGCCGGTGACAAGGTCACCGTGAGCTGGGTCGACAACAAGGGCGACAAGCGGACCGACGAGACGACGGTCAGCTGAAGCAACGGATCGGGCGAGAGGACGTCGCGCCTGCCAGGGCGATTGCCCTGTCGCCTGGCTTCGTTCCTGGCGGCCGGCGCCTTCGTGGCCGGCGGCCCGAGTTTTCCGAGAAGACAGAGAATCAACGACGAGGAGGGAACTTCCCGATGAAAAGACTTCAGAAGAAGTCCGCGATCGCGATCGCGCTCGGCGTTTCCGTGCTGACGATGGCGCCGGCCATCGCGCAGACGGACACCCAGGCGGAGATCGAGCGCTATCGCGAGATGCTCCAGGACGGCAACCCGGCCGACCTGACCGTCATGAAGGGCGAGGCGCTGTGGAAGGAGAAGCGCGGCCCGAAGAACGCGAGCCTCGAGAAGTGCGACCTGGGCAAGGGGCCGGGCGTGGTCAAGGGCGCATACGCGGAGCTTCCGCGCTACTTCGCGGATGTCGACGCGGTCATGGACGCCGAGTCGCGGATCGTGCACTGCATGGTCACGCTGCAGGGCTTCGAGAAGGCCGAGGTCATCAAGAAGCCTTTCTCGGGCGCGGGCCAGAAGGCCACCGATCTCGAGGCGCTCGCCGGCTACGTGGTCGAGGAGTCGCGCGGCATGCCGGTCAACCTGCCGCAGAACCATCCGAAGGAGATCGCGGCCTATCAGCGCGGCGAGCGGACCTTCCATTACCGCGGCGGCCCCTTCGACTTCTCGTGCGCCTCCTGCCACGAAGGCGAGGGCAAGCGGATCCGCCTTCAGGACCTGCCCGACCTGACCAAGCCGGGTCCGGCGCAGAAGGCCTTCACCACCTGGCCCGCCTACCGGGTCTCGCAGGGCGCGCTGCGCACCATGCAGTGGCGCATGAACGACTGCTTCCGCCAGCAGCGTTTCCCCGAGCTGAAGTACGGTTCCCAGACCTCGATCGACCTGATCACCTATCTGGGCGTCACCGCCAAGGGCGGCAAGATGGATTCCCCGGCGATCAAGCGATGAGGAGGCCGACGATGAAAGCACACTGGAAGGTTCTCGTCGGCGGCGCGGCCGTCGTGCTGGCCGGCTGCACGGCCATGCCTGGCGGGGTCAGCGACGAGGAGGTCGCGGCCACGATCAAGGCCTCCTTTGCCGAGAAGGGCATTGCCAAGCTGGACAGGCTCGACCAGTCCGACATGCAGAAGCAGTGCAGCGCCTACTCGGGCAAGGAGATTCCGGCCTCGGTGAAGGAAAGCATCGAGAAGGCCGCACTGGCCGCAGTCGAGTACCCGGCTGACGGCAAGTACCTCGGCGACTGGAAGGAAGGCGAGAAGGTCGCCCAGAGCGGCCGTGGCCTGCAGTACAACGACACGGCCAAGACGGTCGCCGGCGGCAACTGCTATGCCTGCCACCAGCTGACCAAGGAGGAAATCTCCTACGGCAACCTGGGCCCGTCGCTGTACAACTACGGCAAGCTGCGCGGCGACTCCGACGCCATCGTGAAGTACACCTGGGCGCGGATCTGGAACTCGCATGCCTTCGCGGCCTGCAACCACATGCCGCGCTTCGGCGCGGCCGGCATCCTGACGGAAAAGCAGATCAAGGACGTGATGGCCTTGCTGCTCGACCCGAAGTCGCCGGTCAACAAGTAAGCAGCATCCGGTCGGCCGGCGCCTCCCCGAGGCCCGGCCGATTCGCTTCGATTCAACGCCCCGCAGTTCCCGAAACACTTCCGCGACCGACACAATGCTGAACAGAAGAGAATTCCTCCAGATCCTCGCTACCGCGTCGGCCGCGGGCATGTCGCTGCCGGCCTTCGCATCGAGCGACGCCAAGGCCGGAGCGCTGTACGACATTCCGAAGTTCGGCAACGTCAGCCTGTTGCACTTCACCGACTGCCACGCGCAGCTGCTGCCGATCTACTTCCGCGAGCCCAGCGTCAACATCGGCCTGGGCGACGCGCGCGGCCGCGCGCCGCACCTGGTGGGCGAGCACCTGCTGAAGGCCTTCGGCGTCAAGCCGGGCTCGGCCGAGGCGCACGCCTTCACCTACCTGGACTTCGAGGCCGCGGCCCGCACCTACGGCAAGGTCGGCGGCTTCGCACACCTGTCCACGCTGGTCAAGCGCATGAAGGCCTCGCGGCCCGGCGCACTGCTGCTCGACGGCGGCGACACCTGGCAGGGCTCGGCCACCGCGCTGTGGACCAATGCCCAGGACATGGTCGACGCCTGCAAGCTGCTGGGCGTGGACGTGATGACCGCGCACTGGGAGTTCACCTACGGCGAGAAGCGGGTCCAGGAGATCATCGAGAAGGACCTGAAGGGCCACATCGACTTCGTGGCGCAGAACGTGCGCACGACCGATTTCGAGGACCCGGTCTTCCCCTCGCACGTGATCAAGCAGATCAACGGCGTGCCGGTGGCCATCATCGGCCAGGCCTTTCCGTACACCCCGATCGCCAACCCGCGCTACATGGTGGCCAACTGGAGCTTCGGCATCCGCGACGAGGACCTGCAGAAGGTCGTCGACGAGGTCCGCGGCAAGGGCGCGCAGGTGGTGGTCGTGCTGTCGCACAACGGCATGGACGTCGACATCAAGATGGCCTCGCGCGTCACCGGCGTCGACGCGATCATGGGCGGCCACACCCACGACGGCGTGCCCCAGCCGGTGATGGTCAAGAACGCCAAGGGCACCACGCTGGTCACCAACGCCGGCTCGAACGGCAAGTTCCTCGGCGTGCTCGACTTCGACGTGAAGAACGGCAAGGTCGCCGACTTCCGCTATCGCCTGCTGCCGGTGTTCTCGAACCTGCTGCCGGCCGACAAGGAGATGCAGGCCTACATCGACAAGGTGCGCAGCCCCTTCAAGGCCAAGCTCGAGGAGACCCTCGCGATCACCGAGGGTCTGCTGTACCGCCGCGGCAACTTCAACGGCACCTTCGACCAGCTGATCCTCGACGCGATGATGGAGGTCAAGGGCGCCGAGATCGGGTTCTCGCCCGGTTTCCGCTGGGGCACCTCGATCCTGGGCGGCCAGGCGATCACCCGCGAGCACGTGATGGACCAGACGGCCATCACCTATCCGTACACCACGCTCACCGACATGTCGGGCGAGATGATCAAGACGGTGCTCGAGGACGTCTGCGACAACCTGTTCAATCCCGACCCGTATTACCAGCAGGGCGGCGACATGGTCCGCGTGGGCGGCCTGGAGTACACCTGCGACCCGATGGCCGACATGGGCAAGCGGATCGTCGACATGCGCCTGAACGGCAAGCCGATCGACGCGAAGAAGACCTACAAGGTTGCCGGCTGGGCGCCCGTCGCCGAAGGCGCCAAGGGCGAGCCGATCTGGGAGGTCGTCGAGACCTGGCTGAAGGCGAAGAAGACCGTGTCGCCGCGCAAGGCCAACCTGCCGCGCCTGGTCGGCATGGACGGCAATCCCGGCATGGCCTGACGCGATGAAGCGCCGCGACTGCCTCGGCATGATCGGCGGCCTGTCGGCCGGCGCGCTGGCGGGCGCCTGGCCTGCGGCGCCGCTGCTCGCGGCACCGGCCGCGCCGGCGATCGGCAGTGCGGTTTCGCTGCCCGCCGCCCGGCTGCTCGACGGCACCGAGCTGCCCGCCTCGCACTGGAAAGGGAAGGTCGTCGTCATCGAGCTGTGGGCGACCTGGTGCCCGTTCTGCGCCCGGCAGAACCCGCACCTGGACAAGCTGCATCGGGCCAACCGCGAGCGCGGCCTGGAGGTGATCGGCCTGTCGATCGACCGCGACCCCGAAGCGGTGAAGAAGTACATGGCCGAGCGCGGCTACCAGTTCCACGTGGCGATGTTCGACGAGAGCTGGCGGGCCGCAATCGGGCGACCGAAGGGCCTGCCCATCGTCTGGGTCGTCGACCGCGACGGCAAGCTGGCGAAGCTGGAGATCGGGGAGCTCTTTCCCGAGGACATCGCCGAATTCGCGCAACTGATCTGAACGGAGGCCGCACATGGCATCGATGAAGTCGTCTCATTCCCGCGGACCGGCGATCGCGGTCGCCGCCCTGGCCCTCGGCCTGGCGGCCGCCGCGCTGCCGCAGGACGCCGCCGCGCAGGGCCTGTTCTCCAGCCGCAGCCTCACGCTGGAAACCGCCACCAAGGCGGCCCAGGCCGCGCTGGAGTCCTGCCGCAAGGCCGGGTACCAGGTCGGCGTGGCGGTGGTCGATCGCGCCGGCGTGCCGCAGGTGTTCCTGCGCGACCGCTTCGCCGGCGCGCACACGGTGACCGTGGCCGCCGACAAGGCCTGGACCGCCGCATCGTTCCGGATCCCCACGACCGATCTCGGCAACGAGACGCAGGCGGGCAAGGCGATGAGCGGCATCCGCAACACGCCGCGGGTCATGGCGATCGGCGGCGGTCTGCCGATCGAGGCCGCCGGCTCCACGGTCGGCGCAATCGGCGTCTCGGGCGCCCCGGGCGGGGAAGCCGACGACGCCTGCGCCAAGGCCGGCATCGACGCGATCC
>MEEC01000126.1 GCA_001724315.1 Lautropia sp. SCN 70-15
GCCGCGCCAGCGGCGCGGCAAGGGCCGACGCGGCATCGACCCATTCGCGCGCATAGCTGCCCGTCTGGTCCGGGACGAAGGCGCGGGGCGAGAAGGGATGCAGCGGATGCTCGACGATCGCCGACGCCTCGGCGCGGGCGGGCATCGCCCGACGCAAGGGCGCCCCGGCCGGCAGGCGCGGCGCGAGCCGCGCGCGCAGCCAGGCCATCAGCTCGAGCACCACCGTCGACGGCTCGAGCGGCGCGTCGTCGCGCACGTCGCGGCCGCGGAACAGGATCGCGAGCCGGTCCTGCGCGGCCAGCACCGCGTCCAGGAAGATCCCGCGCTCGTCGGTCCGCGGGAACCTGTCGCCGAAGCGCGGCGCGCGCGGCATCAGGTCGGTCTCGCTGCGCGCGCCGCTGCGCGGGAATACCCCCTCGTCGATGCCGAACAGGCAGACGACCCGGAACGGCACGCCGCGCAAGGCGCCCAGCGGACACACGCTGACCGCGCCCGACGCGGTGGCGGCCGGCGCCGACGCCCGCAGCGACTCGTCGAGCGCGAGCGCGAAGGCCTGCGCGTCGATCGGCACGAGGCCGGCTTCGCCGGCGGCCTGCTGCCCCGCCTCGGCGAGCGCGGCGAGCGCCTCGCGCAGCCGGGCGAGCGCCGCCTCGTGCCTGCGCGTGGCGAAGAACACCCGATCGACCTCGGCGCCGAAGCGCTCGCACCACTCGGCGACGGGCCGCTCGCGCGCGGCGAGCCGCCGCAGCGAACCCAGCACGCCGAGCAAGTCGAGCACCGGCTCGGCGAGTGCCGCGCGGCTGCCGCGCAGCCCTTGCACCGGCGCCAGCGCGCCGACCAGCGGAACCTCGTCGGACACCGCCGCGCCGATCAGGAGCCGGTCCAGCGCGTCCTGCCAGTCGTGCTTGACCGCGCCATCCGCGGCGTCGAGCCCCCAGCGCGCGCCTGCCGCGTCGAGCACGCGGACCAGGGCGGCCACGTCGTCGGCCGACAGGCCGGTGACCTCGGAGACCGCGGGGTTCAGCAGCCAGGCCTCGACCTCGGGCAGCGTCGGCCCCTGCGCGGCGAGATCGAGCAGGTTCCGCGCGGCGCGCAGAAGCGGCTCGGTCTCCGGCGGCCGAGCGGGGTCGGCGCCGTCCGGATCGTCGAGCTCCCGGAAGGGTTCGCTGGCCTGGACGGCGAACCGCTCCTGCAGCGCCGCCACCTGCGCCACGAAATCGCGCTGCGCCCGCCCCCAGTCGCCGAGCACGGCCGGCTCGCCGTCGTAGAGCCAGGCCTGGTCGGGCCGCTCCGCGAGGACCCGGGCGCGCTGCCGGCTGTCGACCAGGTCCTCCCACCACTCGCGGCAGGGATCGGGCGCGAAGAAGGCGACGTCGGCCACCTCGCCCAGCAGGCCGAACAGCGAGAACTGCGCCGGCGACATCCCGGGCATGCCGAACAGGCTCACGCAGCGCCCGCCCAGCGTCTCGCGCACCGTGTCAGGCTCCGAGAGGATCAGCTGCTCGAGGCGCTCGTAGGGATGCACGTCGGCCAGGCCCGGCATCGAATCGAGCAGGCGCAGCCAGAGCCAGCGCTGCCAGGCTTCGTGCGGCCCCAGCGAGCCCGCGGCACCCGCTGCCGGCTGGCCGCGCTGCCAGCGCTCCAGCCAGTCGCGCCGCCATGCAAGATAGCGATCGAAGAGTCCGGCGAGTTCGGTGGCCACCGCGAGCCGCTGCCGGCTCGGCGCGCCCGCCACCCGCTCGCGCAGGGGCGCGAGCTCGGGCATCTCCTCGGGAATCGCGTCGAACATCGCCATCAGGCGCCAGCGCACGACCTCGGGTTCGAAGGGTGAGCGGGCGGGCAGTTCGGGAAGCAGGTCGCGCAGCCAGTGCCAGAGCAGGCGGCCGGGCAGCTCCGGCTCGAGCCTTGCGCAGACGCCTGTGGACAACGCCACCCGCTGCTGAAGCCAGCGGCCCACGCCCACGCTCGGAACGATGACCGGGTGCAGCGCCAGCGGATCGCCCTTCGCGGGGCGCCCGAGCCGCTCGATCAGCGCGTCGGCGAGGCGGTCGAGCCGGTTGTCGAAGCGGATCGAGAGCGGCATCGGCGCGTTGCGGCGTGCTCGTGGCGGCGGAGGACCGGCGTCGGCGGCGCAGCGCTCAGTTTGCCAGGCGACCGACCGTGGCCACCGCGATCGTGAGAAAACCCAGCGCCAGGTTCAGCGTGACCAGCTTGCGGATGCCGTCGAGCGCGGCGGCCGCGGCCTTGATCTCGCCGGCCGCGAGTGCCGACTGCATGGCCGGATGCCTGCGCAGCCAGATCACGGCGAACACCGCGGTCATCACCAGCGCGATCGCCACCATCAGGTTCCAGGACATCGGCGGCTTGCCGCCGGCCACCGACAACTGGGCGAACATCGCGATGCCGCTGCCCCACAGCAGCGCCAGCGACCAGGCGACCGCCACGAAGAAGCGCCCCAGCGCCGCCGACATCATCGGCAGCCGCTGCGGGGGCTCGAGCGTGGCCACGGCCGCGGGGCGCATGCAGAAGTGCGCGAAGAACATCCCGCCGATCCAGATCACGACGGCAACCAGGTGAAGCAGCAACCAGACTTCCCTCATCTTCGATCATCCTCGTTCGATCCGCGACAGCCCCGGCCGGGCTGCCGGCACGGTTGATATCATAGGACGATGGGTGAACCGCTTCCGTGGAGCGCGGCGATGACGGATCTCGAAAGACAGTTCGAACAGGCAGTGGCGGATTCCAAGGCGCTCACCGAGCGCCCCGACAACATGACGCTGCTGCAGCTCTACGCGCTCTACAAGCAGGCCACCAGCGGCGACGTCGACGGCGAGCGACCCGGCTTCACCGACATGGTGGGCCGCGCCAAGTGGGACGCCTGGAATGCGCTCAAGGGCACCACCGCCGACGATGCGATGCAGCGCTACATCGCCCTGGTGGACGACCTGAAGGCCTGAGAACCTCGAGGCCTGAAGCCGCTCAGATCAGCCTGAACGCGGCGATCGCCACCAGGGTGGGCACCGCCGCCGAGGCGAGCAGGCCCAGCGCGCTCACCTCCTCGTGCTCGAACCGGCTCTTCAGGATCGAGTAGCCGGCCGGGTTCGGCGCGTTGGCGATCACCGTCAGGCCGCCGCCGGTCACCGCGCCGGCCACCAGCGCGTACTTGAATTCGTCGGTCAGCCCGCCCACCAGCGAGCCCAGGTAGGTCAGCGCCGCGTTGTCGGTGATCGCCGTGAGCGCGGTGGCGCCGTAATAGACCGCGGTGGGGCTCATCGCCGACAGCAGCGGCTGCAGCCACCACTGCTGGTAGCCGCCCAGCACCACCAGCCCGGCCAGGAAGAAGGCCACCAGCAGCCCCTCCCGGAGAATCAGGCGATCCTGCCAGCGCGGATAGGCGGTGGCGATGCCCATGAAGAAGAGGAAGAGCCCGACGAAGACCACCGGATGATGGGCGCCCAGCACCACGCCGACCAGGACCAGCAGGTGAACGATCGCCAGCGGCAGCGGCACCGGCTCGGCCTTCTCGCCCCCGCCCATCTCGAGCTTGCGCAGCTCGCCGGCGAACAGCAGCGTGGCGCCCAGCGCATTGATCGTGACCGCAAGCGCCGAGCGCCAGCCGAAGTGCGTCACCATGAACCAGAGGTCCCAGTCCCACTTCGCCGCGACCATCAGCACCGGCGGCGCGGCATAGGGCGTGAGCGTGCCGCCGATCGACACGTTGACGAACAGCACGCCCAGCGTGACGTACTTGAGCCGCGTGGACAGCCCCGCCGAGTAGAAGCGGTCGCGCAGCGTGAGCGCGGCCAGCGTCATCGCGGCCGGCTCGGTGATGAAGGAGCCCAGCAGCGGCACCAGCGCCAGCGTCACGAAATAGGTCGCCATCGGCCGGGACATCGGCATGAGCCTCGACGCGACGGTCACCCCGCCCTGGGCGAAACGCAAAATGGGCCGGCTCGCCGCCACGACCATGATCACGAACACGAACATCGGCTCGGTGAAATTGCGCGAGTCCAGGTACTCGAGCGCCCGTCCGGTTCCGCCGAACACCGCGATGAAGGCCACCAGGACCATCGCCCAGAAGCCGAAGACGATCTCGACCTCGCCCAACATGTGAAGCACGCCGGCATGGGCCGGGTGCCGGTGCGCGAGCTTCTCGAAGAACTTCGCCGAGAAGGTGTGGACGAGCGCGATCGCGAACAGGACTGCGCCAACGATCTGGGCCGGCGTCGCTTCGGTCAAGTTGATCTCCGGAAGGTGTCTCCAGCGCTCAGCTGAAGTAGTGATCGAAATTCTTCTGCAACTGCTCTTCGATCCGGGGGCGGAAGGCCGACAGCAGCATGCCGAGCTCCGCGTCGAGCACGACGTCCGACTCGCCGACCGCGAGGGTGCCCGACACACCGGCGCGCGAGAAGCTCAGCACGTCGCCGTTCCAGTCGCAGGCCAGCCCGTACTTCTCGCGCATCTCGTCGGCGACGCGCTGGACCGCCTGGCGCGCTCCGGCCGCGCCGAGCGCATGGGGCCGCTGAAGGTGGATCTTCGACATCGGGCGCTCCTCCGTGAGGTTCAGCCGACACGCACCGGTGCCGGCAGGGGCCTGCCTTCGACGAAGGCGATCAGGTTGTCGGCCGCCAGCATCGCCATGCCGACCCGGGAGCTGCGCGTGGCGCTCCCGATGTGAGGCGTGAGCACGACGCCGGGCGCGTCGAGCAGCGCGGGATTCAGCGCGGGCTCGTTCTCGTAGACGTCGAGGCCGGCCGCCGCGATGCGGCCATCCTTCAGGGCGCGGGCGAGCGCGGCGTCGTCCACGATGCCGCCGCGCGCGATGTTGACCAGCGTGGCGGTGGGCTTCATCAGCGCCAGCTCGCGCTCGCCGATCGTGTGGTGCGTGGCCTGCGAATACGGGAGCACCAGCACCACGTGGTCGGCACGGGCGAGCAGCTCGTCGCGCGGCACGAACTGCGCGCCCAGCTCGGCCTCGTTCGCGGCGCGGCTGCGATTGCTGTAGAGCACGGTCATCTCGAAGCCGCGGGCGCGCCGCGCCACGGCCGAGCCGATCCGCCCCATGCCGATGATGCCCAGCGTGCTGCGGAAGAGATCGGCACCCAGGAACTGCTCGAAGGCCCAGCGCTTCCACTGCCCGTCGCGCAGCCAGCGCTCCGACTCCGACACCCGGCGGGCAGCCGCCATCAGCAGCGTCCAGGCCATGTCGGCCGTCGCCTCGGTGAGCACGTCGGGCGTGTTGCCCACGACGATGCCGCGCGCCGAGCAGGCCGCCAGGTCGATGTGGTTGTAGCCGACCGAGCCGGTCGAAACGATCCTCAGCTTCGGCGCGGCGTCGAGCAGCGCGGCGTCCACCCGGTCCGAGGCCACCACGAACAGCGCGTCGCGATCGGCCACGCGGGCGCGCAGGTCCTCGGCGCTCCACTCGTCGTCGGACTGGTTCGACGCGACCTCGAAATGCGCCTCCAGGCGCTCGAGGACCTCGGGAAAGATCCGGCGCGTGACCAGCAGTTTCGGCCGTGCGCCCATCACGCCCCCTCGACGATCAGCACGTGGACCCGGTACGGCCCGTGGGCGCCCAGCACGATCGTCTGCTCGATGTCGGCGGTGCGCGACGGCCCCGAGACCAGGTTCATCGCGCGCGGCGGCTGGCCGAACTCGGCGCGCATCAGCGCGAAGCCGTCCTCGTAGTGAGGCACGATGCGCGAGGCGGGCACGATCGCGATGTGCGTCTCCGGCAGCAGGTGCGTGGCCGCGGGCGTGTCCGGACCCGACAGCAGCATCAGCGTGCCGGTCTCGGCCACCGCCGCGAAGGCGCCGGTGATGCCGACCTTGTCGTCACCGGTCGGCGCGCGGGACTCCACCGCCAGGCCGCTCCCCGCCCAGGGCAGCGCGCCCAGCGCGGGCCAGCAGACGGCGGCAGCGCCGAGGCCGTTCGCGGCCAGCCAGGCCGCAATCGCCGAAGGCGCGTCGTCCAGGGTGCGGATTCGCTCGACGGTGCACATCATCCGCAGCGCCTGGGCCTCGAAATGGGCGACGACATCGGGCCCGATGCCGGGGCGCGGCGCGAGCGGGTGGCGCTCGACATAGGCTTCGGCGGTGTCGCGCTCGAACCCCGCGACCGATGCCGGGCGGCCCTGCGCCTTGCGGATGCGCCCGAGGATGGCCGAGCGCGCCTTCGAAGTGTCCATCGTCTCCCCCTGCAGCGGAACGGGGCGAATTATAGTCAGTGCCCGCCGCCGTTCAGCGGCCGACCTCGAAGACCTGCCTGAGGTAATTCAGGTAGGCCGGGTCGTCGCACATCGTCTTTTCCGGCGCATCGGACAGCTTGGCCACCGGCTGGCCATTGCAGCGGACCATCTTGATCACGATCTGCAGCGGCTGGTAACCGAGGTCGTTGGTCAGGTTGGTCCCGATGCCGAACGAGAGCCGGGCCCGGTCGCGGAAGCGCTGGTACAGCTCGACCATCAGCGGGAAGGTCAGCGAATCCGAGAACACCAGCGTCTTGCCCTTCGGCTCGACGCGGTTGGCCTCGTAGTGCGCGATCAGCCGCTCGCCCCAGTCGAAGGGATCGCCGGAATCGTGGCGCGCGCCGTCGAACAGCTTGCAGAAGTACATGTCGAAGTCGCGCAGGAAGGCGTCGAAGCCGTAGGTGTCCGACAGCGCGATCCCGAGGTCGCCGCGATACTCGCGCGCCCACATCTCGAAGGCGAAGGCCTGGGAATCGCGCAGCCGCGGGCCCAGCGCCTGGCAGGCCTGCATGTACTCGTGCGCCATGGTGCCCAGGGGCGTGAGGCCGTGCTTCATCGCGAACAGCACGTTCGAGGTGCCGGCCAGGTGATCGCCCAGCCCCTTCGCGGCGGTGAGCAGGACCTCCTCGTGCCAGACGCGCGAGAAGCGCCGCCGGGTGCCGTAGTCGGCGATCTTCATGCCGGCCAGCTCGGACCGTCCGGTGATCATCGCGATCTTCTCGTCGAGCCGCCGCCGGCCTTCCGCGTAGTCGGGCTCGGGCGCGAGGTTGCGGAACCAGACCTCGTTGACGATCGCGAGCACCGGAATCTCGAACAGGATCGTGTGCAGCCAGGGCCCGCGGATCGTGATCTCGATCTCGCCATTGTCCAGCGGCGAGGGCGCGACCGAGATGTACTTGCGATTCATCTGGAACAGGCCGAGGAAATCGACGAAGTCGCTCTTGATGAAGCGCAGGCCGCGCAGGTACTGCAGCTCGGCTTCGCGAAAGCGCAGCGAGCAGAGGTTCTGGAGCTCTTCCTCGATCTCGGCCACGTGAGGGCGCAGGTCGACGCCGGGCGTGCGGCACTTGAAGCGGTACTCGGCCTGCGCGCCGGGAAAGTGATGCAGCACGACCTGCATCATCGTGAACTTGTACAGGTCGGTGTCGAGCAGCGAGCTGATGATCATCGGATTCGGCGCGATGCCGCTTGGCGGCGCATGGGGCGCCCGGCGGGCGCTTCCCCTGCGCGATGATACCCGCCCCGGTAGCGTGAGCTCACTCCGCGCGGGACGGACTTCC
>MEEC01000127.1 GCA_001724315.1 Lautropia sp. SCN 70-15
GCTGGCCCGACAGCGCCGCGATCTCGGTGGCAATGGCCCGTTCCTTGGCCGAGCCCAGCAGCACGATCTCGGCCTCGGGCCACTCGGCCGCGGCCAGGCTGGCCAGCGCTCCGAAATGCCGTGCCGGCCAGCGCTTGGCCGGCCCGTATTCGGCGCCCGGGCACAGCGCGAACAGCGGGGCATCGGCCGGCAGCGCCAGCCGCTCGCGGGCCGCGCGCGCGAGCGCCGGATCGATCGCCAGCCTCGGATCGGCAACCGGGCCGTCGGGGAGGCGGCCCGGCTCGAAGGCGAGCGCGGCGTAGTGCTCGACCATCGGCGGGCGCTCGGCGCCGCCCCTCCGGTCCTCGTGCATGCGGTTGATCATCAGCCGGCGCGCCTCGCCGCGATAGCCGACGCGCAGCGGGATGCCGGCGAACCAGGGCACCAGCGCGGACTTGGCCGAGTTCGGCAGCACCACCGCGCGGTCGTAGCGGTCGGCTCGCAAGGAGCGCGCCAGCCGCCAGCGACCCGACAGATCGAGCCTGCCGTGCACGTTCGGCGACTCGATGACCGCGTCGACCTCGGGCATCGCCCGGTAGACCGGGGCGATGTGCGGCGGGCAGAGCGCGTGGATCGGCCCGCCGGCTTGCTGCGCGCGCAGCAGCGCCAGCAGCGGCTGCGTCATGACGGCGTCGCCGATCCAGTTCGGGGCGACGATCAGCGTTCGCATCGGCCGGCGGCGCGCGCCGCCGGCAAGGGCGGCCTGCGCGCCGGGATCCTCAGTGGTGGCCCTTGATCACCGTGCCCGGCCGCAGCCGGTACAGGGTGCCGCAGTACGGGCACTTGACCTCGCCGGTGTGGACGATGTCGAGGAACACGCGCGGGTGCGACGACCAGACCGGCATCTTCGGGTTGGGGCAATGGACCGGCAGGTCCTTGCCCTCGACCTCGACGACGACCGTGCTTCCGGTGGCGGCGGAGGTGGCGGCGGACATGGTTGCGCTCCGGTCAGACGGGCGCCAGCCAGCCGGCGTACTTCGGGTTGCGCCCGGCGACGATGTCGAAGAAGACGGTCTGCAGCTTCTCGGTGACCGGGCCGCGGCGGCCTTCGCCGATCGGGCGGTCGTCGAGCTCGCGGATCGGCGTGACCTCGGCGGCGGTGCCGGTGAAGAAGGCCTCGTCGGCGCAGTACATCTCGTCGCGGGTGATCCGCTTTTCGCGGACTTCGATGCCCAGGTCCTTCGCGATCTGGATCACCGAGTTCCGGGTGATGCCGTCGAGGCAGGAGGCCAGGTCGGGCGTGAACAGCACGCCGTTTTTCACGATGAAGACGTTCTCGCCGGCGCCCTCGGACACGTAGCCCTCGGTGTCGAGCAGCAGGGCTTCGTCGTAGCCGTGGGCGGTGACCTCCTGGTTGGCCAGGATCGAGTTGATGTAGTAGCCGCTGGCCTTGGCGCGCACCAGCGACACGTTGACGTGGTGCCGGTTGAAGGACGAGGTCTTGACGCGGATGCCCTTGGACAGGCCTTCCTCGCCCAGGTAGGCGCCCCAGGACCAGGCGGCGATCGCCACGTGGACCGTGTTGCCGCGCGGTGACACGCCCAGCTTCTCGGAACCGATCCAGGCGATCGGGCGGATGTAGCAGGACTCGAGCTTGTTGGCCTTCACCACGTCCTTCTGCGCCTGCACGATCTCGTCGAACGAGTGCGGCAGCGTCATCTGGAAGATCTTGGCCGAGTTGAACAGGCGCTGGGTGTGCTCGTTCAGCCGGAAGATCGCGGTGCTGCCCGAGTCGGTCTTGTAGGCGCGCACGCCCTCGAAGACGCCCATGCCGTAATGCAGCGAGTGGGTCAGCACGTGGAGCTTGGCATCGCGCCAATCGACCATCTTGCCGTCGTACCAGATCAGACCGTCGCGGTCGGCCATCGACATGGAAATCTCTCCAGAGGGACTGTTTGGATGGGTGCCGGACCGGGCCCGCGCGACCAAGCCGCGAGCTTCCGGAATCCCGGGTCAACTTCACATTTTATCCCCTGATGGCCGGGCGGCTAAACTTGACCGATGTTCGCCAATCTCCGCTTCCAGGTCGGCCTGCTTGCACTGATGCAGGCGCTGCTGCTGACCAACAACGTCACGCTGATCGCGGTCAACGGGCTGGCCGGCCTGCAGCTCGCCGACAACAAGCTGCTGGCCACCCTGCCGGTGACCGGCTACGTGCTGGGCGGCGCCTTCTGGGCGATGCCGGCCGCGAGCTTCATGCGCCGCTTCGGCCGGCGGGCCGGCTACACGGTCGGCTCGGTCGTGGCGATCGCCGGCGCCGTCCTGGGCTGGTTCGCGCTCACCGTGGGCAGCCTCTGGCTGCTCTGCCTGGCCACCTTCGTCTGCGGCCTGTACAACGCCTTCGGCGCCAGCCTGCGCTTCGCGGCCGCCGACGTGGCCGACGCCTACCGGCCCGACTTCAGGGCGCGCGCGATCTCGCTGGTCATCACCGGCGGCATCGCGGGCGGCATCATCGGCCCCACGCTGTCGACCTGGTCGCGCACCTGGCTGCCGGCGCAGTTCGCGGGCACCTACCTGACCCTGGTCGGCTTCGCGGTGGCCTCGCTGCTGCTCGCGCAGCTGCTGCGCCTGCCGGTCGCGAAACAGGCGGCGGCAGCCGGCGCCGAGGCCGCCCGGCCGCTTGCCGAGATCCTGCGCCAACCGGCCTGCTGGGTCGCGATCGTCTGCGCCGCCCTGGGCTACGGCGTGATGAACCTGCTGATGGTGGCCACGCCGCTGGCCATGGAGGTCTGCAGCCTGCCCTACGAGGAAGCCGCCTTCGTCATCTCCTGGCACGTGGTCGGCATGTTCGCGCCGGGGCTCTTCACCGGTGCGCTGATCGCCCGCTTCGGCGTGCTGCAGGTGATCGTGGCGGGCTGCCTGCTGATGCTGGCCTGCGTGGCGATCGCGCTGTCCGGCGTCGAGCTGATGCACTTCGTCTCGGCGCTGTTCCTGCTGGGCGTGGGCTGGAACTTCATGTACACCGGCGGCACCACGCTGCTGACCTCGGCCTACCGGTCCGCCGAGAAGAACCGGGTCCAGGGCTTCATGGACCTGTGCGTGTTCGGGGTGATGGTCACCTCGTCGGCCAGCTCGGGCGCGCTGCTGTTCGTGAACGGCTGGTCGATCCTCAACCTGCTGTCGCTGCCCGCGGTCGTCTTCGTGCTGGGCGCGGTGCTCTGGCTGGGCGCCCGCAATGGCTGGCGCCTCGGCCGCGCCGCGCCGCCCGCTGCCGCACGGCCGGCGTGAGCGGGGCAGCGTGAGTCGGACGGGCCGGCGCGGCCCGTCGCCGGGCGTGGTGCGCCTGCGCCGTCAGCACCGGCGCCAGGCATTCCGCGCGGTGCTGCCCTCGGCCTTCGGCACCGGCAGCTGGGGACTGGTGACCGGCATCGCGATGATCCAGTCGGGGCTCACGCTGCCGCAGGCGCTGGGCATGTCGCTGCTGGTCTATTCGGGCACCACGCAGCTCGCCGCGATGCCGCTGATGGCGGCCGGCGCCTCGCAGGCGATGATCGCGCTCACCGCGATCCTCACCGGCCTGCGCTTCATCGTCTACAGCGCCTCGGTCTCGCGCGACATCGGCCGCTTGCCGCTGCGCAAGCGGCTGCTCTGGGGCTACCTGATGAGCGACTCCGGCATGGCGCTCTACCAGATGCGCCGCGCCCGCGAGACGCCGCCCCAGCGGATCTCGCTGTACATGGGCTACAACCTGCCGGTCTGGTTCGCCTGGCACCTGGGGTCGCTGGCCGGCATCGGCCTGGCCGCCGCCTTGCCGCCCGACCCGCGCTACGCCTGGCTGGGCATCCTGGCCGTGCTGGTGATCACGGTGCCGATGATCTCGTCGCGGCCGGCGATCGGCGCGGCGGCGGCCAGCGCCTTCGTGGCGGTGATCGGCTGGCACTGGCCGTGGCGGCTGGGCATGTTCCTGGCGATCGTGGCCGGGGTGGCCGCGGCGCTGGCGATCGAGCGCTTCGCCGGCCGCCCGGATCCCGGAGTGCAGCCGCGATGACCGCGCCGATCTCGCTCCCGGCTTTCGACGTCTGGACCACGATCCTGCTGCTCACGCTGGTGATCGTGGGCCTGCGCAACACCTTCCTGGTGCTGCCGCGCGACTGGCAGCCGCGCGGCACCCCGCTGGTGGCGCTGCTGGCCCCCGAGATCCTGCAGCCGATCCTGCGCGCGCCCGGCTTCGCCTGGGGCGGCTTCGTCGATCCGCGCGTGCTCTCGGCGGTCGCGGTGGCGGTGGTCAGTCGGGCCACGCGCAACGCGCTGGCCGCGCTGGTCTCGGGCGTCGCGGTGTTCTTCGTGCTTAGCTAGGGGCCTTCAGCCCGGGCGCAGGTCGGCGCCCAGCACCGCGTTCCAGAGCTGCGTGACCGCGGCGCGCTCGTCCTTCGCGTCGTCGGGCGGGATGCGCGCGTACTCGGCGTCGTCGAGCCTCAGCTTGTGCTGCAGCCGGCGGTAGCGGCGGTAGGCGTCGGCCACGGCGCTCGCCAGGCCCGCGTCGATCAGGCCGGCCCCGGCCGCCATCCCGAGCAGCGCGATGTTGCCGCGGTTCTCGAGCAGCGGCGGGTGGTCGGCCGAGTGGGCCAGCACCAGGTACTGGACGATGAACTCGATGTCGACCATGCCGCCGCGATCGTGCTTCAGGTCGAAGAGCTCGCTGCGGTTGGGGTGGCCGTCGTGCATCTTGCGGCGCATCGCGACGACCTCCTCGCGCAGCTTCGCGAGATCGCGGCGCCGGGCGAGCACGTCGCGGCGGATGGCCTCGAAGCGCTCGCCGATCGCGCGATCGCCGGCGCAGAAGCGGGCGCGGGTCAGCGCCTGGTGCTCCCAGGGCCAGGCCGAGTCGCGCTGGTAGGCCTCGAAGGCCGGCAGCGTGGAGACCAGCAGGCCGGCGGCGCCGTTGGGCCGCAGCCGCAGGTCGATCTCGAAGAGCAGGCCGGCGGCGGTGCGCGTCGACAGCCAGCCGGACAGGCGCTGGGCGAGCAGCGCGTAGGCCTCGGGGGCGCGCTCGTCGTCGTCGTCGAACAGGAAGACCAGGTCCAGGTCCGAGGCGTAGCCGAGCTCCTTGCCGCCCAGCCGGCCATAGGCGATCGCGGCGAAGCGCGGGCGCTCGCGGAAGCGATGGCGCAACTGCGACCAGACGATGCCGATCGCCAGGTCGAGCACCCGGTCGGCCAGCTCGCTCAGGTGATCCGACACCTTTTCGACGGTGAGGCGGCCCTCGAGATCCTGGACCATCAGCCGGAACACCTGGGCGTGGTGCGCCTCGCGCACGATGTCCATCTGGCGCTCGACGTCGGGCTGGTCGTCGAAGCGCGCCGCGTCGACCCGCTGCGCGAGCTCGGCCGCCCAGGCGTCGTAGTCGGTGGGCTCGAGCAGCTCGCCGTCGAGCAGCTCGTCGAGCACCGCCGGGTGGCGCATCAGGTAGTCGGCCGGCCACTTCGACCAGTCGAGGATGCGCAGCACTCTCTCGAAGGCTTCGGGGAATTGCGCGAGCAGCGCCACGTAGGCGGGCCGCCGGCAGACCGACTCGAGCAGGTCGACCAGGCGGACCAGCCCCGAGTTGCCGCTGCCCAGGCGCACCGCGTCGGCCAGCAGCCGCTCGATGGCCTCGCGGGTGCTGGCCTTGGCGGCCGCGTAGCGCGGGCTGGCGCGCAGCGAGTCGAAGCGGCGGGCCACTTCGGGATCGAGTTCGGCGGGGGGCTGCGCGCCCTCCCCGGGCGGCTCGTCCGCGGCGCCCGCGGCCGGCGAGAGCAGGCGGTCGAAGATGGTTTCCACCGAGTCGGTGGCCTCGGCGATCGCGGCATCGAACTCGGCAGGCGGCATCCGCAGCATCGCCGCCACGTCGGCGCGCACCGCCGGATCGTTGGGCAGGCGGTGGGTCTGCGCGTCGTCGCGGTACTGCAGCGCGTGCTCGGTCCGGCGCAGCAGCCGGTAGGCCCGGTCCAGCGTGGCCGCCTCGTCGGCCGGCAGCAGGCCGCGCTCGGCCAGCGCGGCCAGCGTGACCAGGGTGCGGCGGTCGCGCAGACCGGGGTCGCGGCCGCCGCGAACCACCTGGAAGAGCTGGGCGGTGAACTCGATCTCGCGGATCCCGCCGCGGCCCAGCTTCACGTCGGAGGCCTCGGGGTCGCGGGCCGCGCGCTTGGCGACTTCCTGGCGGATCAGCCGGTGCAGGTCGCGCAGCGCGGCGAAGGCCTCGTAGTCCATGTAGCGCCGGAACACGAAGGGATCGACGATCCGCTCGAGCGCATGCTCGTCGGCGGCCCGGGCCTCGGCGCCGGCCACGCCGGAGTCGGCGATCACCCGGCCCTTGAGCCAGGCGAAGCGCTCCCACTCGCGACCCTGCGCGTAGAAATAGGTCTCGAGCATGCCGAAGGGAACCACCAGCGGGCCCGAATCGCCGTTGGGGCGCAAGCGGGTGTCCACCCGGAACACGAAACCGTCTGCGGTGAGCTCGGAGAGCGCGGCGATCGTGCGCCGAGCCAGCCTGTGCATCCACTCGCTGGTGGCGATGCGGCCCGCGCCCTCGACGCCCTCGGTCTCGCCCTCGGCGCGAAAGACGAAGACCAGGTCGAGGTCGGAGGACACGTTCAGCTCGTTGCCGCCGGCCTTGCCCATTCCGACCGCGAGCAGGTCCTGGGGCCGTCCCTCGCCGTCCAGCGGCCGGCCGTGCCGGGCGAGCAGCGTGGCCGCCGCGTCGCGCATCGCGTGGCCGGTGGCCACGCCGGCGAAGGCGGTCATCGCACTGCAGACCTCGTCGAGGCTGGCGGCGCCGCGCACGTCGCGCTCGATCAGGCCGAGCATCAGCCACTGCCGCGCCCGGCGCAGGGCGGTCTCGATCGGCAAGGCCGCGCCTGCCAGCTCGGCCGCCAGCAGGCGGTCGATCGCGGCCGCGTCGAGCGGCGCGCCGACCAGGGCCTCGAGGCGGTCCGCGGCGGCCTGCTCGCCGAGCCTCGCGCCCAGCGAGACCAGCGAGCGCCTGAAGTAGCTGGAGAGGCCTTCCGCTTCGAATCGCATGATCGACCGCAATTTCCTTGTGTCGGCAGCGCCGGCGACGCCGGTTCCGGCCGGTTATGCTAGCGGACAGGCTTCTCGCCCCCGGAGGAGACCGCCGTTCCGTTTCGCCCATTGTCGCAAAACCGGCCGCAGCCACCGACCGTCCTCGTGAGTTCCACTGCCTCGTCCGAACGTGTACCGGCTGGCACCCGGCTGCTTCGCGCCCTGGCCTGGCTGCTGGTCATCGCCTACTTCGTGGCCGGGCTCGGCTATCTCGCCCTGCGCTACCTGGTCTGGCCGAACACGGCGCTGTGGTTGCCGCGAGTCGAGCGCGTGCTCGCCGAGTCGGTCGGAAAGCCCCTGCGCATCGGCGCGGTGCGCGCCGGTTTCGACGGATTGCGGCCTTCCCTCGACGTGGAAGGCGTGGCGGTGCTCGATGCCGGCGGCGAGCCGGCCTTCTCGGTCGATCGGATCCACGCGGCGCTGTCGCTCGGCAGCCTGGCGGCCGGGCAGATCCGCTTCGCGCGGCTCGAGGTGGAGGCGCCGTCGCTGCGCGTCGAGCGGCTCGCCCCCGACCGCTTCGTCGTGGGCGGCATCGAGCTCGACCTGGCCGGCGCGGGCAAGGGCGACAGCGGCGCCGGCGGCGCGGACTGGCTGTTCGCGCAGCGCCTGGTCGCGCTGCGCGGCGTCGACCTGGAGTGGATCGATCGGGTCTCCGGCCGCGTGCTCGAGCTGGAAGGCGCGGACCTGGTGCTGGGCGCGGTCGGGCGACGGCACCGCTTGTCGCTGAAGGTCGCGCAGGTCCCGGGGCTGGGCAGCGGCGTCGACGCGGCGATCGAGCTGCATCGCCCGGCCTTCTCGGCGCTCTCAGACTGGCGCCGCTGGACGGGCGAGTTGCACCTGGCGGTGGCGCAGGCGGAATTGCCGGCGCTGAGCGCGCTTGCGCGCGACATGGCCGGCGAAACGACGGACGCGCCGCCGCCGACCGTGGACTTCGGCCGGGGTCGGGCCGCGGCCCGCTTCTGGACCCGCTTCGAAGGCGGCGCCCCGGTCGACGCCTTGCTCAAGCTCTCCGCGGTCGACGCCGAGCTCGCGCTCGCCGACGGCCCGCTCCCGATCGCCAGCCTCGATCTCGAGGCCGAGCTGAGCCGCGAGCGCACTGGCGAGTCGCTGCTGCGCCTGCGCCGGCTGGAGGCGGTCGTCGAGGACGGGCTGGTGCTCAGGGCCTTGCCGGATGCGATGCAGGCGCTTCGTTTCGATGCCGAGGCGGGCCTGCAAGGCGGCGAGCTCGCGTTCGATCGCTTCGACGCGGGCAAGCTGCTCGCGCTCGCGCAGCGCCTGCCCGGGCCCGATGCGCTGCGCGATCGGCTGGCGGCGATCCGCGCCGACGGCGTGGTCGAGCGGCTGGACCTCGCCTGGCGCGGCGCGCCGCTGCGCTACGCGATCGAGGCCCGCTTCGAGGGCCTGTCCCTCGCGCGCGAGGCCCCGGCTCCCGCGCCGGGCGAGCTGGGGCTGCCCTCGTTCAGGAACCTGTCGGGTTCGGTGAGCTTCAACGAGGCCGGCGGCCGGCTCAATGCTGCAGGCCGCAAGGCGGTGCTGGTCTTTCCGGGCCTGTTCGCCGAGCCGGCGATCCCGCTCGAGGCCATCGACGCGCGCGTGTCCTGGCGCATGCTGCCGGTGCAGGAAGGCTCGCCGGCTCCCGTGGAGGTCGACATCGAGCAGGTGCGCTTCGCGGCGGCCGATGCCGCGGGCGAGGCCTCGGGCCGCTACACCAGCGGCGGCAAGGGCCTGGGCGTGGTCGACCTGAGCGGCAGCCTGAGCCGCGCCGACGCGACCCGGGTGGCGCGCTACCTGCCGCTGGAAATCTCCGCGGACGTGCGCGACTGGGTGTCGCGGGCGATCCGCGCGGGCCGCTCCGACGACGTGCGCTTCGTGCTGCGCGGCGACCTGCGCGACTTCCCGTACCGCACGCCGGGCAGCGGGCTGTTCCGGATCGAGGCGGCGCTGCGCGACGCCACGCTGGCCTATGCCCCGGGCTGGCCGGCGATCGAGAAGATCCGCGGCCGCCTGCTCTTCGAGGGCGCGGGCATGGACATCGACGCGCAGTCCGGCCAGCTCTGGGGCGTGACGCTGGGCCGCACCCGGGCGACGATCGCCGAGTATCGCGATGCGCTGCTGCGGATCGAAGGCAGCGGCGACGGGCCGGCGCAGCACATGCTGCGCTTCATCGACGAGAGCCCGCTGCGCAACCGGATCGGCGACTTCAGCCGCGGCATCGACGTGAAGGGCTCGGCCAGGCTCCGGCTCAAGCTCGACATTCCGCTCGACGAGGTCGAGGCCACCCGGGTCGCGGGCAGCGTGCAGTTCGACGGCAACGACCTGGTCCTCGACACCGCGATCCCGCCCTTCTCGCGCGTGGCCGGCACGCTGGCCTTCACCGAGGACTCGCTTGCGCTGCGGGGCATGAGCGGCGTCTTCCTCGGGGGCGCGGTCCGGGTGGATGGCGAAACGACCGAGGCCGGCCGCTTCGCCCTGCGCGCGAGCGGCCGCGCCGGGGCAGACGGGATCCGCCTGCTGGCGGACAACGCGCTGACCCGCGCGCTGGACGGCGCGACCGACTGGCGCGCCACCATCGACGTGCGCGGCCAGGTGCCGGCCATGGTCATCGAGTCCGATCTCGCCGGGCTGTCCACGCGGCTGCCCGCGCCCTTCGCCAAGCAGGCCGACGAGCGCTGGCCCCTGCGGATCGAGACCGTGCCGGCGCGTGCTGCCAACGGCGAGGGCCCGGGCGCCCGGCGCGACACGCTGAGCATCGCGATGCGCGACGACGTCCGCCTGGCGTTCGATCGCGAGCGCGACCCGGCCTCGGGTTCGATGAAGGTGCGCCGCGGCGTGTTCGCGCTGACCGCCGAGCCGCTGATGCCGGCCTCCGGCTTCGCGGTACGGCTGCAGGCGCCGCGCGTGGACATCGACGCCTGGGCCGCGGTCCTCGGCCCGGCGCTGGAGGGCGAGTCGACCGAGTCCGGGCAGGCCTTCTCGCTGCTGCCGAGCGAGTTGTCCCTGGTCGCGCAGGAGCTGCGGCTGGCCGGCAAGGATCTGAGCGAGGTCGTGGTCGGGGCGACCCGCAGCGGCGGCTTCTGGCGCGCCAACGTCCATTCTCGCCAGGTGGATGGTTTCTTTACCTGGCGGGCCGCGCTGCCCGGCCAGCAGATCGGCACGCTGACCGCCCGCTTCGGCCGGCTAGAGATTCCGCGCGCCCGCGGCGACGAGGTCGCGTCGCTGCTGGACAGTCCGCCGGAGCGGCTGCCCGCGCTGGACATCGCGGCCGACGAGTTCGTGCTCAGCGGGCGCCGGCTGGGGCGGCTCGCCCTGCGTGCGGTGAATGCCGGCGGCGCGGCCGCGCCGGTCTGGCGGGTCGAGACCCTGAGCGTGGCCAACGAGGCGGCGACGCTGCGCGCCCAGGGCGACTGGCGCTCGCCGCGCGGCGGCGAACGCCGCGGCATGGCGCTCGATTTCGAGCTCGACGTCGACGATGCGGGCCGGCTGCTCGAGGTCTACGGCTATCGCGACACGATGCGCGCCGGCGCCGGCAGCCTGGCGGGACGCATCGCCTGGACCGGTTCGCCGTTCGCGATCGACTATCCTTCGCTGAACGGCCAGTTGTCGCTGAAGCTCGGCAAGGGCCAGTTCCTGAAGACCGATCCCGGCATCGCGAAGCTGATCGGGGTGCTCAACCTGCAATCGCTCAGGCGGCGACTCGCCTTCGACTTCCGCGACCTGTTCGCAGAGGGCTTCGCCTTCGACGAGGTGGCGGGCAGCGCGAAGGTCTCGAAAGGGGTCGCGCAGACCGACGACTTCACCATGAGGGGCGTGACCGCCCAGGTGAAGATCACCGGGCAGGCGGACCTGTCCGCCGAGACCCAGGACCTGGTCGTCGAGGTGCGGCCCGAGCTCAACGCGGGCCTCGCGTCGCTGGCCTATGCGGCGCTGGCCAACCCGGCAATCGGCCTGGGAACCTTTCTCGCACAGTGGCTGCTGCGCGAGCCGCTCAAGGACATCTTCGCCTGGCAGTACGAGGTGAAGGGTTCCTGGGCGGACCCGGTGGTCACGACGAAGTCGCGGCCGCAGCTCGAGGCGCCGCCGCCCGGCAATTGAGCGACGCGATTCCCCGCACTCAAGGACAGGAAGCAAGGCGATGACGACAGGACAGACGACAGGCGGCGCGAGCCCGGCGCAGGCGGCGGCCGCGTTGCGCGTGGCGGCCGTGCAGACGGTGTCGGCGGCCACCGTGGACACCAGCCTTGCCGCGGTCGAGCCGCTGATCGCCGGGGCGGCGCAGTCCGGCGCGCGGCTGGTCGCGCTGCCCGAGTACTTCGCGCTGCTGGGGCGAAGCGATCGCGACAAGCTGGCCATTCGCGAACCCGATGGCGACGGCCCGCTCCAGGCATTCCTGTCGGAGCAGGCGCGCCGGCACCGGATCTGGCTGGTGGGAGGCACCGTGCCCCTCGCCTCGCCTCGGCCGGGCAAGGTCTGGAACGCCTCGCTGGTCTACGGGCCGGACGGCTCGCGGGTGGCGCGCTACGACAAGATCCATCTCTTCGGGCTGCGGCACGGCGAGGAGCGC